>NZ_JBCPXV010000020.1:0-68781 GCF_039581225.1 Ornithinibacillus proteolyticus
TTCTCTGGTTGATATTTACAATGAACATCATTCCCAAAGGGAATAATCATGGAGGAGCCGTATGCGATGACCCGCACGTACGGAACTGCGAGAGGCGCATGAGTGATTCATGCGCCTACTCTATTTAGGTATTTGGAAATAGGAGAGGATTGAAAAGAAGCCTTTACATGGATTTAATCTGGTAACACGTTCTTGAAGGACTTTCAACTTCTTTGAAATTCTACTTAGCCTACAATAGCTTTGAACGAAATGCTCTGAGAATTTCTTTTTGCGTTTATAAGCTTATCCAAGCGATAGAAAGTCTTGACCGATAATTTCATCGTATGGATTTTATCAAAAAAAGAGCTGTCAAAACAGCTCGCGGTATTATCATTCCAATTTATATAATTATTGAAACTTTCTAGCGACCAAAAATTCAACTAAAGGTAATATAATCATTGCTAAACCTAATATTGCTAACAGAAAAACGTTGATAGTACCATTAACTATTTCGTCAGCAGCTACTGCTACCACAATGAAGAATATGAGAATGAAGTAACTGATTTTGGAGCTTTTTTCTGTAATTCTTTGTCCAAGTTCCTCTTCGATTAATATTCCATCTTTCTCTTCTTTGTTTCCCATGTGATTGCAGAGAAAAACATCATCCATAGCGTCCCAATTACGATAACTTCCTGGAACCCTACTTCCTTTCCAGTAATAAATTTAAAAATAGAATAACATAACACAATAAGCATGGCGGTACCAATTATAATCGCACCTATTTTTCGGGTCTTCACACAATCTCCTCCTCTTTGTTTACCTTTAACTTCTATAGTCTTCACAAGATTTAAAGCTAATAAGGCTTGCCAGAATACTGAAAGCTGTTAACTCTCCTTGGTCTATCCCCATCTTTTTCGGTGATCTTTTATTAGAATTTGCTTACTACATCTGCTTTTGATTGAAAGGGTGTAAAACTTGTTTGACACTATCATTATAAAAAAGACGAAGGTGATGTCAAACATATTTTACACCCTATTCGGGTTTTAACATTGACAAGGAAGTCCGTACAATAAAGAGGTATCACTCATTATGTAGATAACCTGCAATGATTATTGGGCACGATGAAAACAGAGACGGACATTCTCTATTAGCAAAAGGCATATCAATCCAAATTTCACGTTTCTCTCTTAAAAAAGTGACTCAAGTCATACCTCAAGAATTTCTTTTCATGACTCCAGGTAGTATGTAAATTGGAGGTTTTCTCGTATTCTAAATTTAGGAGGGGAATCAAATGATCGAATTGGTGAACTTAACGAAACGATATAAACAGATTGAAGCGGTAAAAAACTTAAATTTATTTATAGAAAAAGGTGAGATTATCGGACTTCTTGGTCCGAATGGTGCTGGTAAATCAACAGCAATCTCGATGCTGTCGTCATTAGTAGAGCCTACCAGCGGGGACGTCCTTTTTGAGAACAAAAGCATTGTCAAAAATCCTAGTAGCTTCCGAAAGATAGTAGGCATTGTACCGCAGGAGATTGCTCTATACGAAGATTTATCAGCGGAGGAGAATCTTTATTTCTTCGGAAGGATCTATCACTTGCGTGGAAAGAAATTAAAACAAAAGGTCGATGAAGTATTGGAGCAAATTGGCTTAACCGATAGACGCAAAGACATTGTAAAGAAATTTTCAGGTGGAATGAAACGACGATTAAATATCGGTGTAGCCATGCTTCACGACCCAGAAGTGATTATTATGGATGAACCGACTGTTGGGATTGATCCGCAATCCCGTAATTATATTTTAGAGACGGTTAAACGGCTAAATCAAGAACGAAAAATGACCGTATTGTACACGAGTCATTATATGGAGGAAGTAGAGCTGTTATGTGACCGTATTTACATTATGGATAAAGGAAATCTAATTGCATCTGGTACAAAGGATGAAATTAAGAAAATCTTATCCAACGAGAATACGATATCCATTAAGGCGGATCGCTTTAGTGAAGGGTTTCTTACTGCGTTACGTGAACATCCTTCTGTAACGAGTGTGACAGTAGGAGAAAAGGAAGTGCTCGTTATCGTACCAAGAGCGGTTCGCATGTTTTCCGAAGTAATTCAAATAGCAGAGGAGCACGGAATCGAATTACACTCTGTCGATAACAAAGCCCCTACTTTAGAGGATGTATTTTTACACCTTACTGGCAGGGCATTAAGAGATTAGAGGGGGGAATAGGATGCTGTGGAATATTATTAAAAAGCAAGGTCTCATTATCTTAAGAAACCCTCAAGAATTATTATTACTTCTTGCGCTTCCGGTATTACTTATTACGATTCTATCCACTGCGTTAGGTAATTGGATAAACGGGGAGAGTCAGCCAATAACACTTCAAGTGGCGTTTTTGGAACACGAAGCGGAAGAGGTGCAAGTTGAACGGTTTTTGCAGGATATGGAGAAGGTACTTCCACCTGATGTATTGGAACAGATTCGTACGAACATCGATCATATGGCACCAATTAAACTACTAAAGGAATCGGTCTTGGAAAATGAAACAGTCCAGGAATTTATCAAAGTAGAGTATATTAATCCCTCTGAGCGTGAGAACATTCTAGCAGATGATTCGTATACTTCGTTAATTGAAGTGCCTGAGAATTTTACGTATGATACGCTATCTAATTTAATTGGAAATAAGGATGAACAACCTGCATTTCTCATTATACAAAATGAAGGACACCAATCTGGTGTTACGATTATCCATCGTATTTTGCAACAATTTCAAGAGCAAATGACGTTAGGGAAGTTTGTTGCGGATAATCAATTGGAGATGGAAACATTGCAGTTAGATGAAGCAAGTATAAAAAGTGAGATCGTAACAATCAATGAAAAAGAACCTGTCACATCCCAGGCTTATTATACGTTAGGTATGGTATTGATGAACGTTTTGTTTATAGCAAGTGCTATCGGTTCTATTGCGTATAACGAAAAGAGAATGCATGTATTAGATAGAATTATTGTAGCGAATGTATCAAGATGGTTGTATTTTCTTGGTATATGGATTTCTGGAACGATGTTTGCGTTTATCCAGGCTATTATTATCTTTACGTTTTCGCGATTTGTATTTGGTGTGACATGGCCAGGATTAACGGGATTTTTACTAGTAACGTTGGCCTTTTCTCTTGCGGTAGGTGGTCTTGCAGTTCTATTAGTTTCTTTGAGCTTCCGAGGTAACTCAGAATCGATAATCCATATCTTCTCCGGTATTATAGTCACGGTATTTGCTGTTTTAGGTGGTAGCTTTGCACCTGTTGGTGAATTTTCTAAAACGATTCAGTTTATCGGAAATCTAACCCCAAATGGTGCTAGTATGACAGCATATTTGACTATATTACGGGGGGAAGAGCTTGGTGCCATAGGGAATCAGCTAATCTATTTAGTATGCTTTGGGCTAGCGGTCGTAGTAATTGCTATTTTATGTTTTCCGAAGAGGGGGGTATCTTCATGATTGGAATCTTAAACGCGAAGCTAAAGCAGTTTATCCGTGCTCCGTTTACATTTTTGATGTTTACTGGCATGTCGATCATCTTTGCCCTTATCTTTGGTGGATCAACGGGCCCAGGCAATATAACGGTTCCGGTCTATGCAGAACATCATGTGGACGCTTCTATAATAGAATTTTTGGAATTGGAAGAGTCGATGAATTTTATCTGGGTGACAGAGGATGAACTAAAAGAGATGGTTTCCGATGGGAAGAGTGAATTAGGTGTTGTCTTAAAGGAAGAGGACTTTCAAATTGTTGTCGGGGTCGATTCCTTTAACACAGGGCTAATTGAACGCACTATTCGATCTGCTTATTTAGATAAACGTATGCAAGAACAGCTTATCGAGCAGAGTGGTCTAACATCAAAAGCGGAGCAAGAAGCATTTGTAGAAACAATGAAGCAGGAATTAAGTGAACCAATTTTTTCTATCGAATCAACGAGTTTTCGTGGGGAAGGCGCGTTTGTTTATAATAGTAACCTCCATCACATATTTGGTTTTTCCTTATTCTTTGTTATTTATACGATTGCTTATAATGTAATCTCCATCTTATTGGAAAAAAGAGAGGGGATATGGGACCGAATGATTTTATCCCCGGTGAAAAAGTGGGAGATGTATGTTGCGAATTTAATTTATAGCTTCATTACCGGTTATATCCAGGTGGCTATCACATTTTCAGTATTCCGGTATATCGTAGGAGTTGACTTTAATGAACGATTTGCTGAAACATTATTACTGTTAATTCCTTATGTATTTGCCATTGTTGCACTCTCTCTTTTAATTACAGCTATTGTAAAAAACATGCAGCAATTTAATGCTATACTACCGATTATTTCAGTTAGTATGGCAATGATTGGTGGAGCATATTGGCCAATTGAGATTGTGGAGTCGAAGTTATTATTAACCTTGGCGAAAGCTGATCCGCTTTATTATGGGATGCAGGCTCTAGAAGGCATAGTGGTGTATGGCTATCCGCTGTCAGAGGTTTTAATACCAGTTAGTGTTTTAGTATTAATGGGTGTAGGGATGATGGGAATTGGCATCCATTTAATGGAAAGAAGACATATTTAAATCAAAATAAATGGAATCGATGATACGATAAGTCATTCGCTCCGGAAATATACATTGCTCTTCAGGCAGATGGTGAGCTTCGCTGTCCTTATTTCTATAAGGCATTCACCGATGTCGCTTTTGGAGTATAGGTATAGTTCCGGAGCTGATTTTATGTAGGTAACTTCCATGTATTTTTCCCTCTTAGCGCTTTTTTTGAAAAATAATGTGTAATCTTGGTGAGGTTACAAATATCTACCAAAAAGAATTTTAAATTTTGTGTAAAATTTCTAGTATAATAGTATGATAGACAACAAGCGTAAACGCTAGGGGGAAATATGGTGAAGAGAAGGATAATACAGGGCTTAGCTGGACTATTTATTATTTTATTCATTATAGATGTTATGGCTAGTTTTTATTTTTATGATTTAGCGATAAATCGGGGACCAAAGGATTTCTTAAGTGGGAATAAGGACCTTGAAGTATCTGCTGAAACAATGGATGTGCTATTAGAAGGTGGCTGGCGTGATTGGGTAGCTGACCAGGAGTTTGAATATATGGAGATGACGTCACGGGATGGTTTATTACTTCAAGGCTATTTCCTTGAGGCAAAAAAACCGACGAATAAGCTTGTTATCGCTGCTCATGGGTATTTAGGCCGTGGAAGTGATATGGGCTTATACGGCCAGTACTATTATGAGGAATTAGGGTATAACTTCTTTACTGCTGATTCACGAGGTCATGGCAAAAGTGAAGGTAATTACTATGGATTTGGTTGGCCGGACCGATTAGATTATGTCGATTGGATTCATTTATTGATTAATAAGTTAGGTCCGGATACAGAGATCATTCTTCATGGATTATCAATGGGAGCTGGCACGGTTCTAATGACGGCGGGGGAGGAGCTACCGGATAATGTGAAAGTAGTAATTGCTGATAGTCCGTATACAACTGTCCATGATTTGTTCTCCTATCAGATTGATAGAATGTTTAGCCTTCCTGCTTTTCCCTTTATTCATTCTACAAGTCTCCTAACGAAAGCACGAGCTGGATATTCATTTAAGGAAGCTTCTGCACTAGAGCAAGTGAAAAAAGCAAAGGTACCTATTTTGTATATAACAGGGAATGGTGATACCTTTGTTCCGACAGAAATGACACATGAGCTCTATAAACATACGAAAAGTAAGGCTGAGCTAGTGACCTTTGACGGGGCGAACCATGGCGAGTCGTTTGTTATGGATGAGGCGAGGTATAAGCAGGTATTGAATACGTTTCTTAAGGATAATTTAGATAATGAATAGGATAAAATAGCGTAAAAAGGCGAGTGTCTCTATTTTTCTATGAAGACACTCGCCATATTTCATTTCAATCGCTATTTTACAAATACTTGTCAAACCAGCGTAAAATATGATTTAAACGTTCTACACGCATTTCTGGCTTTCCACTACGACTTAGTTCATGATTAGCACCTGGGAAGCGAACGAATTCTACTTCTTTTTTCAAATGTTTTAATGCTACAAAGAACTGCTCTCCTTGTTCAATTGGGCAACGGTAATCTAACTCACCATGCAAAATTAATAGTGGAGTTTCTACCTTATCTGCATATTTTAAAGGCGAGATATCCCATAATGCTTTAGGGTCGTCTAGTAAATCATAGCCGTGCTGCCATTTGTTGAAGAAGTAACCAATGTCACTTACTCCATAGAAGCTAAGCCAGTTACTAATAGAACGCTGTGTAACTGCAGCTTTGAAGAGATTAGTATGACCTACAATCCAGTTCGTCATGAAACCACCATAGCTTCCTCCTGTTACACCTAGTCGTTCTTGGTCGATAAAATCATAAGTCTCTAGTGCATATTCCACGGCAGACATAACGTCACCGTAATCGCCACCACCATAGTCACCACGGCAAGCATCAACGAATTTTTGACCATAACCATGGCTTCCGCGAGGGTTGGTATACAAGACGACATAACCTTGTGCTGCTAGTAACTGTAGTTCGTGGAAGAAGGTTTGTCCATACATAGCATGTGGGCCTCCATGAACCTCTAGTACTAATGGATATTTCTTTCCTTCTTCAAATCCATAAGGACGTAACACCCAACCATGAATATCCCAGCCGTCTTTCGCTTTAAAGGTAATGCTTTCTGGAACGCTCGTTGCAACATTGTCTATAAATTCGCGGTTTGCATCTGTTAGCTGTTCTACATTAGCTTTTGAATCTAGTAAATAGAAATTACATGGAACAGTAGGTGTGCTCACCCCGATAACAAAGCTCTCATTTGTTGGATGATAGCTGAAACCAAATACATGGCTGTCTGCTTGATATAAGCTTTTTAATTCTCCAGTTAAGCTGACTTCATAAAGATTGACAGCACCATTATCTGATCCAATGAAAAATACTTTATTCTCATCACTTGACCATACTGGACCACCTTCTGAACCGCCTAGGCGAGTGTCACCTACCATTAAATCGCCAAGCTGGAAGTCCCAGTCTTCACTTAGACATACTGTTTCTTTCGTTTGAACATCATAGACATAAAGCTCTGTTAAAGTCGCATTTAAATATTGTTGTTTATGTCCTAGATAAGCAATCTTATTTCCACTTGGAGAATATTTTGCTGTGTAGTAAGCACCGTCACCATCTGTTAGTCGTGTAATAGCTTTTGTAGCCGTATCTAATAGATAGATATCACTCTTTAGCTCGTAATCCGATTCTTCACTTAAATTAGCTGAGAATAGAATGGTTGAGCCGTCTGGGGAAATATCTTGATAGCTGTAGTGATGGTCACCTTCTGTTAATTGGGTGAAGGTTTCTTTTTCCACGTCATAAAGAACAATATGAGCTTTCTTATCATCAAGGAATCCTTGTGCATCAGATTTGTATTTTAGATTCGTAACATGAAGTGGTTGTTTACTTTTTTCTTCTTTTTCTTTTTGGAGTTCTTCCTTTGACAGTTCCTTTTGATTGGTAACATCGTCATCTTTGTCTAATGAAGCAGTGAATAGGATTAATTTTCCGTCTTTGGACCATTCCGCATTGACAGCACCATTTTTAAAGGTCGTAAGCTGCTTTGCTTCACCACCGTCTAAAGGAAGTAGCCATAGTTGTGGCACACCACTTCGGTTGGATTGGAATAGCACCTTCGTTCCATCCGGAGAAAAACGGGGGTTGCTATTTTTATGGTGACCGAATGTCCATTGTTTAGCTGTTTTCTCGTTTAGGTCTTGAACAAATAGATTGGATTCGTATTCTTTTTTATCATTGATTGTAGTTGAAACATAAGCATATGTAGTTCCATCAGGAGCAAACTGTGGATCACTAAATACTTCCAAGCTCATAAAATCTTCTGTCGTGATTGCGCGTTTTGTCATTGATTAAACCTCCGATTTGTAAATTGGATTTCCTGCAGATGGAATATTTCGAAAATTAACCGTCTGTATAGGGCTAACTAGCGTATTGTCAACAGAGAAGACGAATACTTATTTCCCATTTTAAACTACTTCGGGTTTCGAAGCAATTGCAAATTGCTAGTTTAGTTGTTTTTGTTGTAGCCAATCCGTTAATTGTTTTCTATTTTTAAAAATATGGATATCTTTGTTCGTTAAGTTTGCTAATCTTTTATACATTTTGGGTGCTTTATTTTTGTTGTAATCTTTTGTCCAGCGGATGAAGTCTATGTTTAATCGCTCATGACAGCCCTCTGCCATGTCTGGTCTTGTCCGATTCCGATATTGAATTCTTCTTTTTGTTATCCCATATAATGTACGTAGGGTTGAGTAGTTTAAGAAAATAATCGTATCCGCATCCGCAAACCGATTTGGTAAGGTTGCGCTATAGTTGCCATCAATGATCCAGATATCCTGCTTTAATATTTCATCATGTTTTTGGATTAGTTCGGTATCCTCACTTGGCTGCCAGTTCGGCTTCCAATATAAGGAATCCATATGATAGACAGGGATATTAAGTTTGTCGCCAAGCTGCCTTGCTAAGGTTGATTTTCCAGCTCCCGGATTTCCTATAATGGTGATTTTCTTCATTTTGACCTCCTTATGGATAAAATGGTGTGAAAGAAAGTAGGGCTGTCTCATTAAGGGAATTTTCCCGGATAATAAGACAGCCGTTCATTATGCGTTTGCTATGATGTTTTCGTTTATATTGGCATCTTTCTCGTATGCTGCTTGTAGCTTTCTTGTTATTTCACCAGGCTTTCCGTCTTGAACTAGTTTCCCGTCTACCTGAACAATAGGCATAACCTCGGAAGTACTGCTAGATAAGAAGAGTTCATCAGCTTCTGTCATTTCCTCTAAGGTAAAAGCTTCCTCGATAAATGGAATGGATAATTTATCGACGAATCGTTCAATTGCCATCCGAACACACCCATGTAAGATGTTGTTTGTTGCAGGATGTGTATAGATCGTGCCGTTTTTAACTAAATAAACATTCGCAGCAGAGCATTCCGTTACCCGACCATTTCGATGAAGGATTGCCTCATAACAGCCATGCTCTTTTGCTTCTTGCTTAGCCATGACATTAGGTAATAGATTCAAGCTTTTTATAAAACAATGCTCCCAACGGATATCACGGTGGGTAATGACCTGAACGCCGTTTAGTAAAGCTTCTAGATTACGAGCAAGAGGCTGTACATAGGCATAGACATTTGGTTCCACATCGGTCGGGAAGACATGGTCACGAGGTGCTGAACCTCTGGATACTTGCATATATACCTTTCCATCTTCTGTTACATTGTTACGTTCTAATAATTCTAATAGTAATTTTTTTAATTCCTCTTTAGATTGCGAGAGTTTAATTTTAATAGCTTCTGTAGAACGATATAATCGATCGATATGTTCATCTAATAAGTAATAGTTTCCTTTGTATACTCGAATAACTTCATATATACCATCGCCAAACTGAAGTGCGCGCTCTTCAATAGGAAATTTTAAACTGTCACGATGGATAAATTTAGCTTGTGATAAGATTACTGGAAATAAAGACAACGCTATTCCCCTCCTTAGTGTTATGACTATTTTATTACTTCCGTATAGTATTGTAAATGATTGTTTTTAGATAATATTCGTATTATTAAAATGGGTTAGACTTGGGAGGGAATGGGGTTTAGAGTTCTGTTTCATACCGACAAAATTGTACAAATTAGCGATAATATTTACAAAAACTATAGAAAAAATTAAAATTTTCCTTGCATCCTGTCGAAAATGTTGCTATAATAATTTTTGCATTCACAAAACATTGTCAATATGTGTGAGTAGTCATAATATACTATATACACTTAATGCGGGTGTAGTTTAATGGTAAAACTCTAGCCACGAGCGAAACATCTACCGAATAACCTACGAGTTGCCCCGAGGAATATGCTTCCTCGAAAAACTAGTAGACGCAGGGGCATGACTTGCGTGAGTAATTATTAAAGTAAATATATAAACTTGATGCGGGTGTAGTTTAATGGTAAAACTCTAGCCACGAGCGAAACATCTACCGAATAAGCTACGAGTTGCCCCGAGGAATATGCTTCCTCGAAAAACTAGCAGACGCAGGGGCATGACTTGCGTGAGTAATTATTAAAGTAAATATATACACTTGATGCGGGTGTAGTTTAATGGTAAAACTCTAGCCTTCCAAGCTAATGTCGTGGGTTCGATTCCCATCACCCGCTCCATACATATGTCCTAACGCAGTGTCTCGTAATTACTTACGAGATGTTGCGTTTTTACTTTTCTTCTACAATAATTCCTCAGAATACTTAACAAAACAATTTCCACGTAGTATGGTAAAGATAATCAGAGAAGGGAGGCGTGGCGATGAATACCGACCAGCTTAAACAGGAAATTATTGACTACAGTAAAGAAATTGGTATTGATAAGATTGGCTTCACAACGGCTGATGTGTTCACGGAACTAAAAGAGCGGTTGAAGCGACAGCAAGAGCTAGGGTATCAATCGGGTTTTGAAAAAGGTACCAATGAAGAACGAACGGAGCCAAAACGATTGTTGCCTGAAGCCCAATCCATCATTTCTATTGCCATGGCATACCCTTCCCGGATGAGAAAAGATGCACCTAAGAGTAGGAAGGAAGAACGGAGAGGTTTTTTCTGTCGTGCATCATGGGGGATGGATTACCATGATGTTCTTCGGGACAGACTACAGAAATTAGAACGATTTATCCATGAAAAAGTAACGGATGCTGTTACAAAGGTGATGGTGGACACGGGAGAGTTATCGGACCGTGCCGTAGCAGAGCGTGCAGGAGTTGGCTTTACAGGTAAAAACACCTTGCTGATTACCGAAGAATTTGGTTCCTTTGTATATTTAGGGGAGCTCATTACCAATATTCCATTCATACCAGACAGCCCGATAGAGGATGGTTGTGGAGATTGTCGTAAATGTATTGATGCATGTCCAACTGGAGCGATTGTTCAAGGGGGACAATTGAATGCACAGCGTTGTATTGCTTTTCTAACGCAAACAAAGGATTTTCTTCCTGAAGAGTTTCGTTCCAAGCTTGGAAATCGCGTCTATGGCTGTGACACATGTCAGTTAGTTTGTCCGAAGAATCAGAAGGTCGATTTTCATCATCATCCAGAATTTGAACCTGAAGATGATATTGCTAAACCACTACTTAAACCAATGCTGACCATATCCAATCGGGAATTTAAAGAACAGTTTGGCCATATTTCAGGTTCTTGGCGCGGAAAAAAACCGATTCAACGAAATGCGATCATTGGACTTGGTCATTATAAGGATAAAACGGCAGTAGACGAATTAATTTCCATTATGAATAATGACCCGCGTCCGGTAATTCGTGGTACAGCAGCATGGTCCCTAGGTAAAATCGGAACAGAGGAAGCATTTGATGCAATAACAAAAGCAATGGAAAAAGAATCGGATCAGGATGTGCTTTTTGAAATGGAAAAGGGCTTAGCATTTCGTGAAGTACAATCATCTAAAGGATAGGTGAATGGATTATGGTAACGATTTATTATGGTGAAATTGACACACCAATCGGAAAGTTACTCATTTTGACGGACGGGGAACAACTATACCGCATTGATTACGGAACATTTTCTGAGAATGAATCGAAGGTAATAAATTGGCTGGAAAAGCATATTCCACATACTTCCCTTGTTCATGGTGAAGCAAAGGTTGCTCCAATAAAGGACCAGCTTGTTGCGTATTTTCAAAAGGATAGGAAAGAATTCACATTCCGATTTGCCTTCTATGGGACTGCCTTTCAAAAGAAAGTGTGGCAAACACTGGTTGATGAGATTCCTTTTGGAAAGGCAAAAACGTATAAGGATATTGCAATAGCTATTGGAAATCCAAAGGCTGTCCGTGCAGTTGGAGGAGCGATAAACAAGAATCCTTTTTCCATTGTCGTTCCTTGTCATCGTGTCCTCGGATCTGATGGCAGACTTGTGGGTTATAATGGTGGATTGGATAAGAAAGAATATTTATTAAAACACGAAGAAATTTTATCTTAGACACGCCTTCCCTCCATATATATTGTAGTGGAGGGGTTTTATATGAATATACTGAAAAAATTCTGGTTGGAGCTATTTGAATCAAGTGATCCAAAGTTCGATTGGATAGAAAATCATAAATTATTACATGATAAGCGTGATGTCAAGCTTGTTCGAGTACATGGGAAAGGTCATATTTATCAAAGAATGAAGTATGATCAGGAGGAAAAGGTACATTACCATTTACACTTAACTATGCTACTGAAGCAAGGGGATTATTTTACACGGGAAGAACGGACCATCCCGTACGAGTTTATTTTAAAAGATGGCAACATTATGGACCACAAGCAAACACTTGTAAGACAAACGGAAGAACCTCCTGGCAAATTAGAACCTGATTCTGGGCAAAGTGAGTATGACCGATTCAGCTATGATCGCCTTGCTGCAGTTCAGTATGCGGAACGGTGGTGGAATAGTTATAATCCACAATATCGAAAATTCGATGTCGATTGTACTAACTATGTTTCTCAATGTTTGCGTGCAGGTGGAGCGCCAATGAGAGGAGCGCCGAATCGGAGTCAGGGCTGGTGGTATACAGGTGATAATTGGAGTTATAGTTGGGCTGTTGCCCATTCTTTACGATGGTTTTTAGCTGGATCGACGCACGGTTTAAAGGGGACAGAAGTTGATTCTGCCAGCGAACTGCAGCCGGGTGATGTTATTTGCTATGATTTTCAAGGAGATGGCAGGTGGGACCATACCACTATTGTCGTTGCTAAAGATAGGGACGGGATGCCTTTAGTCAACGCTCATACTCAAAACAGCCGACATCGATATTGGTCATATGAAGATTCAAGTGCCTATACACCGAATATAAACTATAAGTTTTTCCGTATTGGTGATTAGTGATATAATAGTTCAGTTACTAGTGCAAAGGAATAAAGCAAGGAGAAATGAATAGTGAGTTTACATGTCGTATTATTTGAACCAGAAATTCCAGCTAATACAGGGAACATTGGAAGAACATGCTTAGCAACAGATACAAAGCTACATTTAATTCATCCATTAGGATTTTCTACGGATGAAAAGGCGGTTCGCCGAGCTGGATTAGATTATTGGCAACATGTCGATATGGCGGAATATCAATCCATATTTGAGTTATATGATAAATATCCACAAGGGAAGTTTTATTATATTGAGAACTTCGGTACAAAGCATTATACCGATTATGATTATAGCAATGTGGAGGAAGACATTTTCTTTGTCTTTGGCAAAGAATCAACAGGATTTCCTAAGGACCTACTAGTAGGAAAAGAAGATCAATGCCTTAGAATTCATATGAATGACAAGGTGCGCTCTTTGAACCTATCCAATACAGCAGCAATCATCATATATGAAGCATTAAGACAACAAGGCTTCCCGAAATTAATCTAGGTTGGACGTCACTCACTAATATCGTGGGTGGCTTTTTTGTTTGCTGTAGCATAAGGGGGATTGTTTGTAACTTTGTTTGGGAGTTTGCGGTGGAAAAGGTAATAGAGGGAGAGTATCAGTGCCCTAATTTGGGAGATTACGGTGGAAAAGGTAACAGAGGAAGTCTGTCAGTGCCCTAATTTGGGAGATTGCGGTAGAAAAGGTAACAGAGGGAGGCTGTCAGTGCCCAAAAAGTAGAAAGCACGGTGAAATAGGTAACAGAGAGAGTCTGTCAGTGCCCAAAAAGTAGAAAGTGCGGTGAAAAAGGTAACAGAGAGAGTCTATCAGTGACCGAAAATTAGAAAGCACGGTGAAAAAGGTAACAGAGAGAGTCTGTCAGAGCCCAAAAAGTAGAAAGCGCGGTGAAAAAGGTAACAGAGAGAGTCTGTCAGTGCCCAAAAAGTAGAAAGTACAGTGAAAAAGGTAACAGAGAGAGTCTGTCAGTGCCCGAAAAGTAGAAAGCACGGTGGAAAAGGTAACAGAGAGAGTCTATCAGAGCCCAAAAAGTAGAAAGTGCCGTAGAAAAGGTAACAGAGAGAGTCTATCAGAGCCCAAAAAGTAGAAAGCGCGGTAAAAAAGGTAACAGAGAGAGCACAACCCGGAACTTATCTCCCATAAAAATCCATACTATATCGAGTAATCAAACCCAGACATCCCCCCACAAAACCCCAGCCAAACAAAAAACCAGCTCCAAATCGAAGCTAGTTTCTCTTATTTCGATTATTGATTTTTCTTAGGTACTCCTGGTTTGCCTTCATAGCCAGCAGTGAAGATGGATACTAGAAATGTTACTGAAACACCTATAATTAGGGCTAACTTCATGTTGGGGCCTCCTTTAAATTAAATACATATGTAAGAAAAGTTCATTATATCTGTCCTCATTATAGCGAAAAATATTCAGAATGTGAACTAAGATTGGTTACAATTGTATGAAATGATAAGTAAGAAAATTCGGCAAATTACTAATTCGATACAATTCTAGAATAATGGGCATAAGATATATTGTTTCCGCCCTGAAAATAAGGTATATTAGTTGATGTAGAATTAAGTCAGTTCTATAATAGAATTGCAATTAAAAACCGTTTTCATACGGAGAAATGTTAACTTCTAATGGGGGTATAAGACGTGGCACAAAATGATGAATCTTCACAAAGATTCTGGGGAGAGTTTCATGGTCCTAACATGGGGTATGTGGAAGAACAGTATGAGCTATATAAAGAGGACCCTCAAGCTATTGATCAGTCTTTAAGACAGTTGTTTGATCAATATGGAGCTCCTAATTGGTTGGGCACTTCAACCGATAGTATTCAACAAAGTTCTACAAGCACTTCCATAAGCGATGTCAAGAAAATTACCTCAACCTATAGATTAGTTGAGGCTATTCGTCGTTTTGGACATTTGGAAGCAGATATTTACCCAGTAAATATTAACGAGGAAAGAAAATCGGAATTACTTAACCCACAGACCTATGGTTTAACAGAAGCAGATTTAAAAGAAATTCCTGCTAATTGGGTTTGGGAAAAAGCGCCTGTCGGTGTGGATACAGCGCTTGATGTCGTTCGTGAACTAAGAAAATATTATACGGGTACGATTACATTTGAATATGACCATGTAGATAGTGATAAAGAAAGAGCATGGTTATCCGATTATATTGAGTCAGGAAAAGCTCGTCTAGATTTAACCAATGAAGAGAAAAAGCAACTATTAGATCGTTTAGCAAACGTAGAAGGTTTTGAAGGATTTTTACAGAAGACTTTTGTCGGACAAAAGCGTTTCTCTATTGAGGGACTAGAATCCATGGTTCCTATGCTTGATCATATTGTTAAATATGCGACAGAAGATAAAGTGGAAAATATTATGATGGGGATGGCACACCGTGGTAGATTAAGTGTGCTAGCGCATATATTAGGTAAACCAATGGATAAAATCTTCTCTGAATTCCATCATTCACCGAACAAGGAGTTAATTCCTTCAGAAGGTTCTAGAGGCATTAACTATGGATGGACTGGAGATGTTAAATACCATTTTGGTGCGGTTAAGGATGTAAAAGATGGAGAAGAAACAACGATAAAGATTACTTTAGCACATAATCCATCACATCTGGAATTTGTTAATCCGGTAGTAGAAGGATTTGCTAGAGCAGCACAGGATGATCGTACGCAAAGTGGTTATCCAAAGCAAGATGTTTCTAAAGCGATTCCAGTATTAATTCATGGTGATGCTGCATTTATCGGGGAAGGTGTCGTTGCAGAAACATTAAATCTGGCAAATTTACCTGGATATAGAACCGGTGGAACATTACACATCATTGCGAATAACTTGCTAGGGTATACAACGGACAGGGAGGATGGCCGTTCAACTCGTTATGCAAGTGATTTAGCAAAAGGATTCGAGATTCCAGTTATTCACGTAAATGCGGACGACCCAATTGCTTGTGTGTCAGCGATTAAACTCGCTTATGACTATCGTCAGAAGTTCAACAAGGATATTTTAATAGACTTGGTCGGATATCGTCGTTATGGTCACAATGAAATGGATGAGCCTAGGGTGACACAACCTAAGCTATATAGCCTGATCGATAATCATCCAACTCCTGCCAATGTTTTTGCTAATGAATTAATGGGTAAAGGAGTAGTAACTAAAGAAGAATTTGACCAAATGGTAGATAAGGTTGAACAAAATCTAAAAGCAATTTACGATGGTATGAAAGAAACGGAAATTGCTAAAGTAGAATGTAAACCAATGCCAGATGCTCTAAATACCGATTTAGAAAAATATGAAACTGCTGTATCCATGGATGATTTAGTATCGCTTAATGAAGAATTATTCAAGCGACCTGAGGGCTTTACAGAAAATAAAAAGCTTGCAAGAATCTTCAAGCGTCGTAAAGAAGCATTAAACGAAGGAAATACAGTTGATTGGGGTGCAGGGGAAGCGCTTGCTTATGCAAGTATCCTTAAAGATGGTATTCCTATTCGTTTAACAGGTCAGGACTCTGAACGTGGTACATTTGCACACCGTCATGCCGTTTTAAATGATGCGGTTACAAACGAAAAGTATAGTATCTTTCATGGGGTAGACACTAATGCATCGTTTGAAGTCCGAAACAGCCCACTTTCCGAAGTGGCGGTTTTAGGATTTGAATATGGCTATAGTGTTCAAGCTCCTAATACATTAGTTCTATGGGAAGCACAGTTTGGTGACTTTGCTAACGTAGCACAAACGATCTTTGATCAATTTATCTCTGCTGCCCGGGCTAAATGGGGAGATAAGTCTAATATGGTTATGTTGTTACCACATGGCTATGAAGGACAAGGGCCTGAACACTCTAGTGCAAGATTAGAGCGTTTCTTACAAATGGCAGCTGAGAATAACTGGATTGTTGCGTATGTAACGTCATCTGCGCAATTCTTCCATCTAATTCGAAGACAGGCAGCTTTACGTAATAAGGAAGAAGCACGTCCATTAGTACTAATGACTCCTAAGAGTAGCTTACTTCGAAATCAACGTATTGCGTCAGTTGCGAAGGATTTCACAGAAGGGAAATTCGAGCCACTACGTAATCAACCAAACTTAAAAGTAAGTAAGAAAAATGCGAAACGTTTACTTATTGGTACTGGTAAAGTCATGGTAGATATTGAAGAGGCTATTGATAATTCTAATGAAAAGTATGATTGGCTACGCGCAGTGCGATTAGAGCAAATTTATCCATTCCCAATGAAAGAGTTGGAAAAAGTGATAAAAGAACTTCCAAATCTTGAAGAAATTGTTTGGGTTCAAGAAGAACCGAAAAACATGGGAGCATGGGATTTTGTAGATGATTATCTAAGAGACCTAGTAAAACCAGGTCAAAGCTTACGATATATTGGACGCCCAGATCGTTCAGCGCCAGCTGTTGGTGATCCAAATGTGCATAAAGCAGAACAAGAGAGAATTATACAGCAAGCAATTAACCCGACATTAGGAGGAGATTCCAGTGAAAGAAATTAAAGTACCTGAACTTGCCGAATCGATTACAGAAGGAACAATTGCCGAATGGTTAGTAAAAGTGGGGGATACAGTAGAAAAAGGTGACCCTGTTGTAGAATTAGAAACAGACAAGGTTAATGTAGAAGTGAATGCTGAAGTTTCCGGTGTTATTGCTGAAATCGTACGTGAAGAAGGCGATGACGTAGTAGTTGGTGATGTTATTGCAAAAGTTAGTGCTGAAGGCGGCGCAACTCCTGAGCCTGCTAAAGAAGAGGCAGAGGCACCAGCTAAGGAAGAAACTCCAGTAGCAGAAGCTCCTAAAGCTGAAGCGCCAAAAACGGAAGAAGAGTCTGGTTCAAGCCGTGATATTATTGCTTCACCAGCAGCAAGAAAACGCGCTCGTGAATTAAATATTGATTTAAGTACGGTAGCAACTCGTGATCCGCTAGGGCGTGTACGTCCGGAAGATGTGGAAACTGCTGCTAACGCTCCAAAGCAGACAGAAACGCCTGCACCAGCTAAGAAAGAAGCACCTAAAGCGGAAGCAACAGAGTACAATAAGCCTGTTGAAGTTGTTAAAATGTCTCGCCGACGTCAAACAATTGCCAAACGATTAGTAGAAGCACAGCAAACAGCTGCCATGCTTACTACTTTTAACGAAGTAGACTTAACCAATGTAATGAAGCTTCGTAGCGAGCGAAAAGATAAATTCGTGGAAAAACACGGTGTGAAGCTTGGTTTCATGTCATTCTTTACAAAAGCAGTTGTTGGAGCATTAAAAGACTTCCCACTGCTAAATGCCGAAATTAATGGTACAGACCTTATCGTTAAAAAATACTATGATATCGGTATTGCCGTTTCAACAGATGATGGATTAGTAGTACCAGTTGTTCGTGATGCAGATCGCTTAGACTTCGCAGGTGTTGAGCGTGAGATTGCTAACCTAGGTAAAAAAGCTCGTAATAAAGAGCTTGGAATTCAAGAACTACAAGGTGGCACCTTCACGATAACAAATGGTGGAACATTCGGATCTATGCTTTCTACACCAATCTTAAATGCACCACAGGTTGGGATTTTAGGAATGCATAATATCATTAAACGTCCAGTTGTGATGCCTGACGATTCTATCGAAGTTCGTCCAATGATGTATTTGGCACTTTCTTATGACCATAGAATTGTTGATGGTAAAGAGGCAGTTCAGTTCTTAGTTCGAGTGAAACAACTACTGGAAGATCCTTACGATTTATTATTAGAAGGATAAATAATAGTCTTTCCCTGCTATAACGGGAGTTATAGCAGGGATTTTTATTTTTGGGAGTGAGATATTATCTTTATTCCTGTTATTACAACTTAAATTGGGTATTATTAATAGAGTAATGTAGACAACTTAGGAGGAAATACATCATATGAATATTATTCTTGGGATAGTAGCAATCATTGTCGTTTTAGTTATTGCTTATTTATTATCAAATCAACGTAGTTTAATTAATTATCGAGGAATTGGAGTTATGATTCTTGCCCAACTCCTCATTACATGGTTCATGTTTTCTACAACGATCGGTCAAACGATTATTAATGGCATATCATCTGTATTTAATAAATTGATTGAATTCGGTAATGCAGGAGTCGATTTCATACTTGGTGGTGTCATGCAAGCAGAAGGTGGCGTCTTTTTCTTTGATGTCTTACTGTTAATTATTTTCTTTGCTACTATATTATCTGTTTTAACTTACTTGAAGATACTTCCAATGATCATCAAATATTTAGGCGGACTTATTTCTAAAATTACGGGGCTGCCAAAAGTAGAATCGTTTAATGCAGTGAATAGTATTTTCTTTGGACAGTCCGAGGCTTTAATAGCTATTCGTTCACAGTTCCATCACTTAACAGCGAATCGATTATACATTGTCAGTGCCTCTGCGATGGGGTCTGTTTCAGCATCTATTGTCGGAGCATATATGCAAATGTTACCGGCAGAATATGTATTAGTGGCATTACCATTAAATATGTTTAGCGCCTTAATCATTGCATCGGTAATTGCGCCAGTGCATGTTCCAAAAGCGGAGGATAAGGTTGATATTTCAGATGTTTCTAATGATAAGAGTATATTCGAAGCGATGGGAAATGGTGCATTAGAAGGTGGTAAAATTGCGCTAATCGTAGGTACGATGCTAGTAGCATTTATCGCTGCATTGGAGCTTGTTAACTGGATTATTCAAGCTATTTTTGCTGGTGTTACCCTTCAACAAATACTCGGCTATGTACTAGCACCGATTGGTTTTCTAATGGGTATCCCAGCTAGCGAAGTAATAGAAGCTGGTGGTATCATGGGAACTAAGATTGTAACTAATGAATTTGTAGCCATGTTAGAATTCCAAACATTGTTAGGACAAGTATCAGAAAAAACAGTAGGGATTGTAACTGTATTTTTAACATCCTTTGCTAACTTTTCATCCATTGGAATTATTGCCGGAACAGTTCAGGGAATTGACCGAGAAAAGGGTGGAGAAGTATCCAAGTTTGGGCTAAAACTCTTATTAGGAGCAACTTTAGCTTCTATCTTGTCGGCAACCATTGCAGGTTTGTTTATTTAACCATATAAGGACACAATCAAAAGGCTTGAGGAATAGGACCTCAAGCCTTTTTGAATTAATCTTTATTCTGAGACGTTTATACGCAACTACTTCATACTAACTACATTATAATTATTAGTTAATTTAGAATTTAATTACAAATATGGTATAATCGTTATAGAGTATACAAATTTAAACACGTACTACTTCAGTTGAAATATTTATGGAATAAGCAGTGCTTCGGGACGAATGAATTCCCTAACGATTCAAAGATAATCTAGATGGAACAACATATTGATTCAGAATATTGTTGGCAAAGTTCATAACGGAAGTTCGTAAAGAGAAAGGCTTTGTAAGATTTGGTGCTTCTAGTGATAACGAATAGTTTAGTAGAAGTGGAGGTATTCGTATTGGCATTTGAAAAAAATAAGATGCCGATGTTTCATAAGGTATCCTTAATTGTGTTCCTTATTATCCTAGCCATTTTCTTGTCTCCGTTTTTGTATGTGGAAATAAACAAATATATCTATGAAAAAAGAGTGACTAATTATCTTATCAATGAAAAGGGATATGATAAATCCGAATTAGCATCTGTTGAAGGGGTTTTTGGATTTAAAGCTCCACAATTTTATACAACCGTGATTTTTGAAAATGAACTATCTATAACATACACATACTTTTCCCATGATAAAGTGTTGCAATTTGATTATGAAATTATAGATGATAAACATAAGGATATAAAAAAGGAAGAACTACAGAATTATGATTTGGAAGGTTCAATTGGTTATAAGTAGTACATTGAAGGGTCCTATAATAGAGAATAAATAAGACGCTTGGAATTCTGTACCGATATATAGAAGTTAGAGTGAAAATCTAACATGTTCGGTAATTGCTATTTCAAGCGTTTTTTTGATGGGCACTGCTTTCTAGATAGGGAACGAAAAATGAAAAAACTCATCCACCAATCAACTAGCGGATGAGTCTATCATTTCTTTCTGGTATTTTTTCTGAATGAATAGTAGTCTTCCTAATAAGGCAATAGCGCCTGCACTTAAGCCGACGATGATGCCTACCCAATAGCCAAATGGTTCCAAGGAAGTGAAGTTAGCAAGTCCCCATCCTGTTGGTAAACCAATCACCCAATAAGAAACAAGGGCAATAACTAAGGTCATATTCACATCTTTATAGCCTCGTAGTGCTCCTTGAATAGGAGCGGCAAAAGCATCGGCAACCTGAAACACAATTGCAAAGCCAATAAATTGAACCGTTAAATGAATCAAATCTGGATCTGAATTATACAATCCAGCTACCCCTTCTCGGAAAATATAGAGGATGGCACCATTGAATAATGCAATAAAGATTCCACCACTTATTCCTAGAAGACCATAGATTTTTGCATCATGCATTCTTTTGGCACCGACTTCGTATCCAACAGTGATTGTCAATGCAATTCCAACACTTAACGGAATCATATAGAGAAGTGAGGCAAAATTCATAGCAGCCTGGTGAGCTGCAATTGTATTGGTATTGTATGTGCTCATCAGCAATGTTACAGCAGCAAATATACTGGTTTCAAAGAAAATGGCAAATCCGATTGGTACACCAATCTTTAATTGCTCTAACCAATCCGTAACCTTAGGCTTGACCCATTTTGTAAACAAGCTATAACCACGAAATGGATGCATCCTAGCTAAAATCAGAAAGGCAATAACACAGGTCACCCAATAGGTTAGTGCTGTTGCAATACCAGCTCCAATTCCGCCATAAGCAGGCACACCAAGCTTACCAAAGATAAACATATAATTAAATAGGATATTAATTGGTAAAGCGATTAAAATAATCACCATCGATATGCGTGTTTGTCCTAAAGCGTCAATAAAACTTCTTAACGTATTAAAGATGAATAAAGGAATAATACCAGTACCTAATGTAATAAGATAATACTTGGCGATATGGTTCACATTCGCTTCTAAACTCATCATTTGGAGAACTGGATCTAGTAGAATGAATCCAATGAGTAGGATGACAACTGCTAGCCCGATGGAAAGATAGATGGCCTGTTGTACTTTTTGACTGATAGATTGGTCCTCTTTCGCACCTAATAAATGGGCAATAATCGGGGTAATTGCTAGTAAAATCCCATTAATCCCAGTAAATACAGGTACCCATAAGCTAGAGCCTATAGCTACTCCTGCTAAATCTTCTGCTCCAGCCTGCCCAGACATGACTGTATCAAAGAAGGTCATTAGGTTTAAGCTTACTTGTGTAATTAAAATGGGAAAGAAAATATAGATAAATAATTTCAACTTTTGTTTTAAACTGTTAGTCTGATACATATAATGCTTCCTTTTTCCGATATTTTTTAATAGGATAGAGAGGTAATGGTTTATCATGCATAAACGTAATTATACGATGATGTGGAAAGAAAAGAAAGTGTATAGAAAGATGTCTAGCGAAAGTAAGAAATCAGGGCCTCTTGAATTCTCGTTTGCGTCGCTAAGTAGGCATTTCTAAAGCTTTTTTAGTAATTGGAAAGAGGGGACTTCAAGATATTATGAAAAACAAACGAATTCTATTCACAGGCGGTGGCTCTGCAGGACATGTTATTGTCAACTTGGCATTAATTCCTGTATTCCAGCGAGAGGGATGGGAAATTGATTATATTGGTTCTAAAAATGGAATTGAACGCACATTAATTGAACAGTTAGAGGGTGTCACATATTATCCAATCTCAACTGGAAAATTACGACGGTATATGTCGATAGAAAATATGAAAGACCCATTCAAAGTAATGAAAGGTACACTTCAAGCCTGGAGAATCATCGGGAAACGTAAGCCGGCAGTTATTTTCTCTAAGGGTGGTTTTGTATCTGTTCCGGTTGTTCTTGCTTCTAAAATGCGAGGTGTTTCGGCAGTCATTCATGAATCGGATTACACACCGGGTCTTGCTAATAAACTAGCCATTCCATTCTCGAAGAAAGTGCTAGCAACCTTCCCAGAAACAATGAAATACTTACCCGAGAACAAAGCGGAATATGTTGGTGCAGTTATTCGCGAGGAGCTATTTCAAGGTGATAAAGACAAGGGACTTGCATTATGTGGATTCAATCGGACCAAGCCAGTGTTGTTAATTATGGGTGGTAGTGGTGGTTCTGAAAAAATAAATGCAACCATTCGAGGCACACTCGATGAAATACTACCTCAATTCCAAGTGGTTCATATTTGTGGAACTGGTAAAATAGATGATTCCATTAAAAAAGATGGCTATATACAATTTGAATATGTAAATGAAGAGCTAAAAGATATATTTGCAGCAACAGATTTCGTCCTATCCCGTGCAGGATCGAATGCTATATTTGAATTTTTAGCACTACAAATTCCAATGCTACTTATTCCGCTATCAAGAGAAGCAAGTAGAGGGGATCAAATTATTAATGCGAAGTCATTTCAAGATAAGAGCTATGCTCGGGTTCTAGAGGAAGAGGATTTAACAGATGATACCCTCGTAAAGGAACTAGAGAAATTAGTTCAGCAAGCACCAATCATGCTAGACAAAATGAAAGAATTTCAAAGTGAAAAATCACGTGATCGAGTAGTTGAAATAATCAAAGATTCCGTTAAATAAGTGTATGAGCATGTTCTTGTCTCTTAAGTGAGGCAAGAACATTTTTAATGAGGTGAAATCTGATAAAAAAGAAAAGGTAGGAGATAATATACGTAATTATGAACCATGCTTAGGAGGTAAGCCGTGAATAATAATATAAATTTAACTTCAGGAGAAATAGCCTCACTTTGGACTAATTACATGAATGACAGTATGTCAAAATGGGTACTGCTTTATATGTTGAAGGATTTAGAAGATAGCGATATTATTCCTATTGTTCAGCATGCTAGTGAGCTTTCTATATCTCATTTAGAGAAAATGAAGGAGATATTTGAAAAAGAAGATTACGCGGTACCGATGGCATTTGAGGAAAACGATGTGAATATGGAAGCGCCATGGCTATATACGGATATTTTCTGCTTAAACTATGTGAATCATATGGCAAGGGTAGGGATGGTTGCCTACAGTGGATTTCTTACGATGTGTACGAGAAAGGATATACGAGATTATTATACACAAGCATTACAATCCACAGCCGAACTATATAATCGAACATTAGATATTCAACTAGAAAAAGGGGTTAATGCACGGCATCCATATATTATGGTGCCTAAAGAAGCGGATTATGTCCGTAGTAAACAATATTTAAGTGGTTTAAAACCTTTTAATGAGAAGCGACCACTAAATGCTATAGAAATTTCCTATTTATATATGAATATTATGACTAATGCTTTAGGAATGAAGCTTTGTATTTCTTTTGCCCAAACCTCTCCAAATAAAGAAGTACAGGAATTCATGCTAAGAGGAAAGGAAATTGCGAAGAAACATCTTAAACTATTTAACGATTTGTTAATGAAGGAGGATATCGAAGCTCCTGAGGTACCTGATGTAGCTGTTAGTGATTCAACAACGTGGACCTTCTCTGATAAAATGATGATGTTCCATGTCTCTTTATTAATGCAAGCAGGGGTTGGAAACTATGCCACTGCAGCTGCAGCAAGCCAACGAAGCGACCTCATGCTTAATTATGAGCGATTATCCTTGGAGGTAGCTGCCTATTCCAAAAGTGGAGTAGACATCATGATTAAAAATAAGTGGCTAGAACAACCACCAGAGACTAAATCACGAGATAAGTTGGCTAGAGAAAAGGATCGGATAGATTAGTTATAAAGAAAAAGCGTGTGAAACCTAAAATAAGATTCCACATGCTTTTTATTAGGGTAATTAATTCTTTTTAAATGGCCACCAGTTTGCATTACCAAATAGTTTTACCATTACTGGAATGAACAGTGGTAACATCACTAGGGCATATAAGAATAATCCAAGAAGGACAACGGTAGCAATTTGTAAGATAGAAAGAACTCCTGAAGGGAGCATGGCAGCAAATGTACCACCTAGGATAACTGCTGCAGAAATAATAACGGTTCCCATCTTCTTCATTGCTGTTAACATGGCATCCTTTAAATTTCCATCACGATATTCATTAAAGCGATCCATTAAGAAAATGCTATAGTCAATACCAAGAGCGGTTAACATTACAAAGGCAAAGAATGGTACTGCCCATGTAAGTCCATCATACCCCATTATATTAACAAAAATAATTTCGGCTATAGCCATGGACGTAAAGTAAGTTAAGATTAACGATCCAATAAGATAGATTGGCATAATAATGGAACGTAGTAAAATAATCAGGATGATGAAGATTCCAATAATCATAAATAACACTGTTTTAGCGTAATCTTCATCTGACACGTTCTGTAGGTCATGATTCGTACTACTGATTCCACCTAATAACGCATCACTTGCTTCGAAAATGGTACCTCTTTTTGCTTCGTCTACTTTGTCACTAATTTTATCAATCATGTTTAAAGCATCAGTCGAATAAGGGTTATAGCCTAAGACGACTTCAAATTTTACAATCGTTTTGTCATCAGACAGATACATATTAGCTGCTTCTATAAATGCATCATTATTTAAAGCTTCTTCCGGAATCATGACAATTGGATTGTTCGTATCTGTTTCAATGTCTTCTAGATATCCTTTAACTTGTAATAGACCATCGCCAACTCGCTGTAAACCATCTGCACCTTCTGACAGGCCGGATGATAGTTCGCCTAATTGACTTTGCATATCTTCAAAAGCAGTCTTCAGTTCTTCCTGCCCACCATAAATTTGTGATAATCCATCGCGTAAGCTAGGTATATTGGCTACTACTTGTCCTTGCCCATTAGCGGCTTGGCTTAGACCAGATTCTAGTTGTTCAATACCACCTATTAATTCGCCGATACCAGCAGATAATTGTTCTTGTGCTTGAATGGATTGGTTTAGGTTGAACTGTTCATGTTGATCATTTAATTGTTTTAAAGGAATAATAACATTCGTTTGCATCATATTTTGGATATCTGCTAACGGTTCTGTTTGTTTTGAAAGCTCCTCTAATGTCATATAAGCCGTCATGAAATCCGTATCCTGCTGTAATTCAGGATGATTGCTTAATACAGTACTTAGACTGTTATAAACTTGTTTAATTGTTCCAGGAAGCTGACTTATGGTGCTAAACTGTCCGTCATTAAGCTCGGTTAATCCTTTCGCCACTTCTTGGTAACCTTTTAGTAATTCTTTATTTCCTTCGATTGTCTGATCAAGGTTATCTTTTATTTGCTCTAGACCAGCCTTCGCTTCTCCAGCACCAAGAGCTCCGGAATTAATGCCTGTTTGAATGTCCTGAAGTGCGGTTTGAATTTCACCAATTCCGTCATTAGCTGACGCCGTTCCTTCTAATAATTGATCGATTCCATCTTGTGCTTCCTGCAATTGAGGTTCTGCATCTTTCAACTCGCCTGAAGCGTCCTGTAATCCTGCTTGGATTTCAGATAAACCATCGGTACTTTGGCCAATTCCATCAGCAAGCTGGCCGGTAACATTGTCTACAAGAAAATCATCTATAATGGAGCCAGTTGGTCGAGTTGCACTACGAACCTGCTCTACTCCTTCTATTTTGGCAATTGCTTCCGAGAGAGTCTCTATTTGTTGGAATGCCTCCGCCGTATCTACAGGTTGATCGGCTTCTAATACAACAGTAGTTGGCATCGTTTGACCTGGTCCAAAGCTATCTGCTATATAATTAAATCCCTTTACAGAGTCATAGGACTCTCCAATCTCTTCTAGAGAGTTATACGATTTGTCACCATGATAGCTTAATAAAGCCGGCACGGTAATCACCGCAATAATCGCTAATGCAATAATTGGTCTAGCCCATGCGAGTGTACCAATCGATCCCCATAATTTACTATCCTTATGAGAAACGGATTTATCAAAAGGCCAGAACAGTTTTTTTCCGAGAGCAACTAGGAAAAATGGTACTAATGTGACTAAGGCAATTAATACGACGGCTACACCAACCGCTACAGCAACAGCAGATTGATATAATGAAAAGGTTGATAAGCCGATGGTAGAAAAGCCAATTAACACGGCAATTCCTGCAAATAGCACAGTTTTACCGCTAGACTTGTATGTGTGTAATATGGCATCTTTGATTGTATCGTGATTAGCCATTTCTTCTTTAAATCGACTAATTAATAGAATACAATAGTCTGTCCCTATCCCAAACATGACGGCTACCATGAATATTTGGGTAAAGGTGGACAGTGGGAAATCTACTTTATCTGCTAAAATGGACACGATTCCTTGAGCAGCTAAATAAGAAATACCTACTGTTAATAACGGAATAAATGGCGCGATAAAGGATCTAAAGACAACAAATAATATGATAAGAATTAATCCAACGGTAATAAGCTCCGTTTTCTTTAAACCTTCTTCAGAATTAATAATAATGTCTTTGGTAATAAATGATTCACCAGTTAAGTAATGTTCTAGATCAATAGATTCAAGTGCCGTATAGATTCCTTCACGGGCTTCTTCTATTTCTTGATTTTCTAACGATACTTGAAAGGGAACAATTATCGTCTTCCCGTCTTCAGAGACGGTTTGTTCTTCAATAGCGGGATCTGTATGAAATGCTAATACATCAGAAATCCCCAGTTTGTCCTGATCTGCTTCTAGTAGATCAATCGCCTCGATTACTTCATTTCTCTTTTCATCATCAAATCCATTATCCTCGTGAAACACTAGAACAGCACTTGCGGAATTTGAGGTACTATCATCAGACATCGATTCAATAAGCTTACTTGCTTGAGATGATGGTGAATCTTCTGGTGCAGTAATTTGTCCCTTTTCCCGCACTAGTTCTTGGAGGTTAGGGGCAAAGATAAATAAGCCGACAGCAGCTATTATCCAAGCAGCGGCTATGAACCATCGTAAACGAATGATTTGTTTCATACGACATTTCCTCTCCTTATTGTACTTTCATTTTCTCAGCTAATTTTTCTAATGAACAAATAAAGGTATAAATTTCTTTCTCATCAAAATCTCCTAAATAATTGCCTAGCTCTTGAAAGAGTTCCTTTTCCGTATTTTCAACAAAATCTATCCCTTTATCTGATACATATAAATAAATCACTCTTCTATCATCGTCATCACGATCACGTTCAATTAGACCTTTTTCATAAAGTCTATTAATTTGCGCTGTAACAGCACTTTTGCCAATTCCAAATTCAGTTGCTATTTCCGTACTGGTACATTTTTTTCGCTTATAAATAAAATGTAATGTCGTAAATAGATCAGTTGTTATATCGGATTGGATTTTTTCTTTTAAAATAATGTTTACTCGTCGATAAACGTGGGTAATTGCACTCTGATACCTTTCCACGAGATCCTTTAATTCCACGTAATAGCACCCCCTAATGATGTAATATGGTTCACGTTTTGAATAGTTCACGTTTTGAACTATTATATCATAGCAAGGTATACATGGAGATGCAATGATTATCACCTTGAAAATGCAAGCAGTTGAGGGGATAACGTGATGGATGGATCGAATCTGACTTGGCATAGTATAATGACCACTATTGTCACAAGATGATGGAGAAGTAAAACAGGAGTATACGTTAGTTATAGAGAGAATCGGTGGTAATAAAGCTAATTTTATATGTTTATATAACTTTAAGCTTGGAAAATGTAACATAATTCAATAATTTCCATACTTATGCCGTTTGATAGAATAGGAATATTTCAGTAACATAATAGATGTTGTTGTATTCATGGTATATTCTTTCATTACCCCCACACCATTTCTATTATTCTCCTCTAAAGTGGATAGTGTTTTCACCTTTCATTTAAAATAGCGGTTTAGATTAAGCGGAATAATTATATTTATAATTTATGGATAATTAGGAATTTTATATTATCTATTTCGTGTGGGATTATCATGGATTCGAAAAAAAGTAGACGATAAAGGAGCTTATATTAATGAGAAAGATTGGCATTTTATTTTTAGCTAGTATATTGATAATCCTTTCTGCTTGTGGATCTAGTTCAGATGGTGAGCTTGATAAGATTGTTCTAGCAGATGCAGGGTGGGATAGTATTCGTATTCATAATAGTATTGCACAAATAATTATGGAAGAAGGCTTTGGCTATGATATAGAAGTAACATCCGGATCTTCGACAGCAACAGTACAGGGCCTTCGTCAAGGTGATATTAATGCCTATATGGAAATATGGACAGATAATATTAAAGAATTATATGAAGAAGCAACAGAGGCTGGAGACTTTGAAACGGTATCGGTAAACTTCAATGATAATAATCAAGGATTGTATGTTCCTACCTATGTTATCGAAGGAGATGCGGAACGTGGTATTGAACCTATAGCACCGGATTTACGCACAGTAGAGGATTTAAAGAAATACCCTGATGTGTTTCAAGACCCAGAAGATCCAGGACGTGGTCGTATTATTAATGCCCCGAGTGGATGGGTAGTTGCAGAAGCTATTGATGATAAATTTACGGCTTATGGATTAGACGAAACGATGAATAACTTTATGCCAGGTTCTGACTCTGCTGCAGTTGCGGATTTAGTTAATGCTTACGAATCGGGCAAGCCATGGGTAGGGTACTACTGGGAACCTACATTAATAACGGCGAAATATGACTTAACACTACTAGAGGAAGCACCATATGAAGAAGCAATTTGGAATGAATCAAAAGCGACGGAATTCCCTCCGAATGATGTTGTGGTAGCTGTTCATAAGGATTTTAAGGAGCAAGTGCCAGAAGTGTACGACTTCTTAAGTCACTATGAGACAAGTAGTGAACTTACAGAAGAAGCGTTGGTGTATATGGATGAGAATGGTGCAGATGCTTATGACACAGCCGTTTGGTGGATGAATCAGCATGAAGATATATGGACTAGCTGGGTATCAGAAGAGGTAGCAGATAAGGTTAAGAATGCACTACAGTAAAGCCCATAGCAGCTAGCCTGTTGGTTGGCTGCTTTCTAATTTATAGTGAATAATAAGTGAGGTGAAGGGACTGCGTCATGCAGTCTACTAATGGAGAGCTTTCCAGATATACGTACGAATATAGGAGATTATGTGGATCAGTTTGTTAGTTTCTTAGCTACAAACTTAGAAGGTTTATTTGACTTAATTTATTTTATTTCTTCTAGAACGATTAATTTTATTGACAATATGCTTGTAGCCATGCCTTGGTGGAGCTTTATTATCGTTATCTTTTTACTAGGGTGGTACTTTAAATCGATTTTCTCAGGGGTGCTATTTGCAATCTTTATATTCCTAATTGGAAGCTTCGGGTTATGGGAGGATATGATGACTACGATAGCAATAATAGTCGTAGCGGTCATCATTTGCTTAATAATTGGTATACCGATAGGAATATGGATGGCCTTTAATAAAGGGTTTTCCAATATCATGCGCCCGATTCTAGACGCCATGCAAACAATGCCAAGTTTTATTTATTTGATTCCAGCTATTTTCTTCTTTGGGCTTGGTAATGTATCAGCAATATTTGCGACACTAATCTATGCACTACCACCAGTTATACGGTTAACAGAGCTTGCGATACGAGGGGTAGACAAAGAAGTCATTGAGTCCGCGCAATCCTTTGGTTCCTCAAGGGGGCAAATGCTACGCAAAGTACAGCTCCCACAAGCAATGCCTACGATTATGGCTGGAGTGAATCAAACTACGATGATGGCACTCGCAATGGTAGTAATTGCTTCCATGGTTGGTGCAAAAGGGTTAGGTGAGCAAGTGCTCGTTGCGATAAATCGTATTGATATAGCACTAGGATTTGAAGCAGGTATTAGTATCGTATTTCTAGCGATTATTATCGACCGGGTGACAAATGGTGTGGCAGCTAAGTTCCAAAGGGGGATTAGTTAATGGAGACGAAGATAAAAATAGATCATGTATCGAAAATCTTTGGATCAAAGCCGAGGTCTGTTATACCCTTAGTTGAGGAAGGGAAGACGAAAGAAGAAATTCTGGAAAAAACAGGACACACGGTAGGCGTTTATGACGCATCTTTAGACATAAAAAAGGGTGAGGTATTTGTTATTATGGGCTTGTCTGGTAGCGGAAAATCTACCCTAATCCGTTGTTTTAACCTATTAAACAAGCCAACTGCAGGCTCTATTTATATAGATGGTATCGATATCACGAAATCAAATAAGCAAGATTTAAAAAAGATTAGGCAAGAAAAAATTGCAATGGTTTTCCAGCACTTTGGTCTATTTAGCCACCGGACGATATTGGCTAATGTTGAATATGGTCTAGAAATACGTGCTGTATCCAAAGAAGAACGAAAACAGATTGCCTTAAAAAATATTGAGATAGTAGGCCTGAAGGGGTATGAAGATAAGTATCCAGATGAGCTTTCAGGTGGGATGCAACAACGTGTTGGGCTTGCACGTGCATTGGCAAATGACCCAGATATTTTACTCATGGATGAACCATTTAGTGCGCTTGATCCGCTAATTCGTAGGGAGATGCAACTGGAATTATTAGATATCCAAGAGCGACTGCAAAAGACCATTATCTTTATCACTCATGATGTAAATGAAGCATTTAAATTAGGTGATAGGGTAGCGGTTATGAAGGATGGTCATGTGGTACAGGTTGGAACGCCGGAGGAGATTATTGAAGCCCCGGCAAATAATTATATCTCAGATTTTATTAAAGATATTGACCGTTCTAAAGTCTTTCAGGCAGAACATATTATGATTAAACCGAATGCATTAGTATCCTTAAAGGATGGGCTAAATGTAGCAATTAAAGAAATGGAAGACAACGGTATCTCCAGTGTCTATGTTGTTGATAGAGGTCGTCGTGTTAAGGGAATCATTACCATTGATGATGCAATACAAGCAAAAAAAGAGAAGAAAACGTTAGTAGATATTTTACGTGCTGATTATGTCACCGTTCAACAAGATGAATATATTCATGATCTTATCCCGAAAGCCTTGGAATCGAAATATCCATTAGCTGTCGAGAATGAGGAAGCTAAACTAGTAGGATTCATTCTACGGGTTCATGTGTTATCCGGGTTAGTTTCAGAAGAAGTGACAGAAAGTGCACAGTATTATAGCTAATCGTTATGTGTAAGCAACTAACGTCATATGCAAATGAGTAGGGGTTTCTTCGTACCCCTACTTATTTATAGTTCCATGTCGAATAATATTAACATTAATATTAAAGGTTACATCAAGTTTAGGATACTTTTCGTCCCATTCTTTATCGGTTAATTTTCCATCCTTATTATTTATTCGATAAACGGTTCCATATCCGAAACTATCCGCATTGATTTCTTTTAAATATTCCAGAATATCCTCATATTGGGCTGTTAGTACTTTTTCTACTTCCTTTTCTAAGCTATTAATTGCTTTCGGATCATCTAAATTATATTTGCTGGAGATTTCTTGTAAGCTTACATCAAGCCTTATGTTCGTATCAAATGTAAGCTTTTCTTTGTCTGTAAGAACCTTTTTCGTAGTTCCATGCTCGATTAAGAACACGAGTCTTATCTCACCTATCTTCTCCGCTTCCTCAGAATTCATTAGATATTCAGAAACGGCTTCGCGAGGAATGATTAATTCAAGTAATATTCCAGTCTGAGGACGATCCATAATGATAAAGAGGTGTTCCAGTTCGATAGGGAGTTGCCCTTTCATTTTATCGCCTTTAAATAGCGCTATGCCAGTAATTGTCGGGATATCATCACGAACACCCATCATGGGTAATATTGGATCTACACCCTCAGTATTTATAATAGCGGCAAACTTATGAAGGGTTACACTAGGAAATATTTGAGATTCACCTGATGGCTCAATTAATCCATGCAAAAATTCTCCAAGGTTAGTGGAAATATTTTCAACTTGGATATGAAAAATATCCCTAGCTTTCTCCTCTGCGACAGCTAATAACAATGTATCAGGAATCGCTGCATCTCGTATTAACGTATCGGTGAAAGGATTGACCCCGGATTGTGCGAGTTCCTTACCATATATTTCGAGCTGCATTTTCCCAGGTACTAAATATTGACTTACCTTCTTGTTAGCATCGGCCCTTGCTCCCTTAATGGTGTCCGATACTCCTTTAACGACGGTAGTAGGATGAGTAAAATTGGTTTGAAATTGTAATATAGTCATATTCATTTCAATTTCTTGATTTTCTATACGATCAACACCACGAGCGGTAATCACGCCAAGATCTTCTAATTGCGCTGTTTCAAGACAGCTACTTAATATAGGAACGATACCGAGCAATAGTAAGATACGTAAACGTTTCATGATGAACCACTGCCTTTTTTGTTTTTCCATTTCTTCTTCAACAAGACTAAAGGTAACAAAATAAACGGATATATATATACGACCCAAAAGCTTAACTTGGCTACCCAATCGGTTAAGGCGGTAATTTGGTAATCAAATCGAAAGTAATTCACGATGATTAAAATCAAGATTGTCACGACCCAATGGGTTTTTTTCTGAGAAATAGAATACATTCTTTTCATTCCGTGTGCAATTGCCCACATTAATAAGACGAGATTTGGAATAATGACCAGTAACCATCCTACTACTACAATATAGTCTAGACGTTCGAGGAACGTAAACGATGTACTTTTCACTAATATTAGTACAGCCCAATTAATATTCTTTAGCCTTGTTGGACTAAAGTAACCGATCGATATCATGGTAACGAGAATAAGAGCGATTGCAGTGTACGTAAGACCGAGAAATGTCGGTAGTTTGGCTTTGTTTTTGTTTTTGACAAAAGGATAAATAACCATTAGAATCTCAAATCCTGATAACGTATAAGCGGTAGCCTTAGCACCTTTTAATAGCTCAGGAAACGAAGATTGGAACAATGGTAAGAAGTTATCCCAATTCATTCGTATAAACGGGTCATAGAGTGTAACAATTAACCAAAAGGTTATGATAAAGAGTATAAAGGTTACCCCAACTACAACTCTAACTCCCCCAAATACAGCATAAACAACAAGAATCATAATAAGAACGGTTAGTACGCAATTGGGAAGAGCATGGTATAAAAAGATTTGAATAACTTGAATGTAGGTCATTAGGATCGAAAGAAAGCTTATGCATATATATAAAATGAATAGTGTTCCTAATATTCTTCCAAGCCATTTTCCAAACACATCTACATGTATTCCAAAATAATCGGCATTTTCATATTGATTGAGAATAGTAAACATAGCAGCAACCACTAGACAAGTAAACAGAAATGCAATCAGTATAGCTAACCATGAATCACGTTCTGCCTCCAGGTAGATAAAGCGCGGAGCACCTATTATGCCAACACCGAGCTGTAATCCGGCGATGATAAAAAATAGGTAAAATGCCCGTATTTGTAAATTGGTCTTAACATTCAGATTGATTTCCATATGTCACCTACTCATCGATATCACGTTTCTGCTTGGCATCTTTTTTGTTAAAACGAATAATAGATTTGGGGCGATAGGTTTTAGCTCTCCGACTGGAATAGCTCAAGGGTGCTCTAAAGAACACTTTGTTAAAATCTTTAATTTGTAATGGATAAAGCGGTGCTAAATATGGACGGCCAAGGGATGTTAGTCGTAGCATATGGATAATGAGCCAACATAGCCCGAATGCAATACCTAATAAGCCTAATATTCCAGCAAGTACAATAAATGGAAAACGAATGATTCGAAGTGTTGTACCAAATAAATAACTAGGTGTTGTAAAGGATGATAATGCACTCATTGCCACAACGATGATGAGGATATTACTGGTTAAACCGGCTTCTACTGCTGCTTGACCTATAACGATACCACCTACAATACCCATTGTCTGACCAACCTTTGTTGGTAGTCTGGCACCGGCTTCTCGTAGTAATTCTAGTAAAAATTCCAGAAGTAAGGCCTCAAATATTGGAGGAAACGGTACGGCAGCCCTAGTTTGCCCAATTGATATAAGTAATTGCGTTGGTATAATAGCATATTGGTATGTCACTGCGGCCACATAGGTTGGTGTAATCAACACAGAGAAAATCATCGCCATAAATCGCATAATCCGTAGAAAGGACCCTGCATGCCAACGCATATACAGATCCTCTGTCGATTCCAAAAAGGAAAAAAGAGTAGCCGGTGCAATAAATGCTGTTGGGCTATTTTCAACTAAGACACCGATTTTTCCTCTTGTAATATTGTAAGTAAAACGGTCAGGTAATTCCGTCTCAACAAATTGCGGGAAAAGGTTCGTCTGTGAATCCTCCATATATTGTTTTAATACAATTGTATCTTCAATCTCATCTACATCTAATTCATTAAGTCGTTGGCGCATTGTATTGACGTCGACTTCATTTGCAATGGATTTTAAATAAACTAATCGAACATCACGTGGAGATAAGTGCCCAATCTTCACTTCTTCAAATACTAAATCTTTTGAAATAATTCGAGACCGTATAATATTCATGTTTTTGGAAAGTGATTCCGTAAAGGAAATTTTTGGACCAAGTACTAATGATTCTGTTTCCGCTTTTTCGATATTACGACTTTCCTTTAAAATCATTGAAAAGCTGACAATCTCAGATTCAAGTTCTATATAGATAAATACCTCGCCAATGACTAATTTTTCTAAGACATCCTGTAAGGTGTGCGAGGTAGAACCAGAATTTAATGGTAGTTCATAAAGTAGCGTACTATTGGTTATTTTCTTATCCATATTAAGTAGAGGCTGAAGTAGGGATTGCTGTATTTTATCAATCTCTACTTGATAGTCAATGAAAAAGACAGCTACTTTTTTATCGTTTATATTGTATTTTGAGAACTTTAAATTGGGATTGTTGTTGAATTTATCTACTAACAATTTTTCTAGCTTATCAATTGTAACCGGGAAAATAGTATCCTTATTTTCTTTATTTCTTTTCCACATAGGAACCTCCATTAAAAACACTGGTTAGAGTTTAGTATGTAGGTTATTGAAAAAATTATGAGTTACCTGGAAAAGAAAAGGGTAAGGTGAAAAGAATGCACAAAAGTTTGTTAGTATGAGTATAGGTCAATATATTTGAAAACAATTTATCTTAAAAAAATGTTGACTATTCATTATTACCAATTTATACTAAAAAAGTATTCAAAATTAAGAAAAGGAGGTCATCAAAATGAAAAACATCATTATCGTAAACAACGTTGCTTTACAATTGAATAATTATATGACCTCTTACAAGAACGAAATTTGATTCGATTTAAGGTAGAATATATTCCGTTTTGTAAAAGGTCACCCATGTGCTGTGGCCTTTTTGTAATATAAGGGATTAGTGAGAGCTATTCTGTTCGTTTACATGCATGCGTCATTGGCGCATGCATTTTTTAATGGTTGAATATGTAAAGCAGCTAAAAGCAATTCAAAAATAGCAACGAAAGAGATAAAGAAGGTGATACGTAATGTTTCAGGTTTTTAAAAAGTTAGATTGGTTTTTTAAGCATTATTGGAAGCGGTATACGTTTGCCATTATTACATTGATTATCGCTAGTGCAATCGGACTAATCCCGCCTAGACTTCTTGGATATGCGATAGATCATATTCAATTTCAGACATTAACTTCCCAGCTACTTACGATAATAGTTGTCGGTTACCTGGTATTAATCGTAGTCCACTATAGTGTTTCCTTTATTTGGGATTATACGTTATTCAGTGGGGCGGTGATTTTGGAAAGATGGACTCGTTCAAAGTTAATTAATCATTTTCTTCGCATGACACCAACATTTTACGGGAAATACAAAACAGGTGACTTGATGGCAAGAAGTACCAATGATTTAAAAGCCATTGCCCAAACTGCTGGATTTGGAGTCTTAACCTTAGTAGACTCGACGACCTTTATGTTTATGCTCATTGCGATGATGGGGTTTTCGATAAGCTGGAAGTTAACACTTGCTGCCTTAATTCCACTTCCAATAATGGCTATTATTATGAATAAATACGGTGCAGCGATCCATGCTCGTTTTACTGAGGCACAGGCTGCATTTGGAAATATGAATAATGAGGTATTGGAATCTATTCGTGGTGTTCGGGTAATCCGTGCTTTTGTTCAGGAGAAGCAGGATAAGGACCGTTTTGAGGCCATGACAGAGGATGTGTATCAAAAGAATATTGCAGTTGCAAAAATTGATGCCATGTTTGAACCAACGATGAAAATTCTAGTTGGCTTATCTTATACAATTGGTCTCGGATATGGGACAGTACTTGTATTTCAAAATGTGATTTCCTTAGGGGATTTAGTTTCCTTTAATGTTTACTTAGGAATGTTGATTTGGCCAATGTTTGCTGTAGGAGAATTAATCAATGTTTTACAGCGTGGTAATGCATCCTTGGACCGTGTTAATGAAACAATTGGCTATGAAGCCGATGTAAAGGACCCAGAGAAGCCAATGTCGGTAACAGAAGTAGAGACAATAGAATTTGCCAATGTTTCCTTCTCCTATCCGGGAACAAAGCGAAATCAACTAGAGAATATAAACCTCTCCATTACGAAGGGGCAGACTATAGGAGTAGTAGGGAAAACTGGTTCCGGTAAAACGACATTATTTAAGCTAATGCTCCGTCAATATCCAGGAGTAGTTGGTGAAATCAAAGTATCCGGAGTTGATTTAGAGCGGATGAGCTTGGATCAAATTCGTTCTTGGATTGGTTATGTTCCACAAGACCAAGTGATGTTCTCGAAAAGTGTTAGAGAAAATATTCAATTTGGTAAAAGTGATGCGACAGATGAGGAAATTTATCGCGTTATGGAGCTAGCTCATTTTGTTGAAGATATAAAGCAGTTGCCACAAGGCTTGGATACGAAAGTAGGAGAAAGTGGTGTAACCCTTTCCGGTGGTCAGAAACAACGTGTAGCCTTAGCGAGGGCCTTTATTAAGGATCCAGAAATTTTAATACTAGATGATTCGTTATCTGCTGTAGATGGAAAAACAGAATCAAAGATTATTGCGCATTTACGAGAAGAAAGAAAAAACAAAACAACCTTTATTGCTGCCCATCGGTTATCCGCTGTTACACATGCTGACCATATTATTGTGTTAGAAGATGGAATTATTGCCGAAGAGGGTACACATGAAGAATTAATCCAAAATGATGGATGGTATAAGGAACAGTATGAACAACAGCAGCTTGAAGGTGATAAGGAGGCGATCTCCTAATGCGAAAGAAATCTACTGAGAAAAGACTATTTCAATATGCACTACAATTTAAAAAGAAAATCATCATCGGTATTTTATTTTTAATCATTGCAACGGCTCTTGAGTTAGCTGGACCTTTAATTGCCAAGACAATTATTGATGATCACATTGTCGGTATAGAAGGTACATGGTATGAAATAAGCGGTGACAATGACCGAAATACGGTCGAATTCAATAAACGGTATTATAAGAGAGCAGATCGTATGAATGAAGAGGATGAAATAATTAGTACCAACTCCCTACTGCAAATTGGTAAGGAATACTACCTTGTAGAAGGAGAAGTTCCAATACTTGGGGAGCGAACAGTAGAGGATAATACAATTTCTGTGAAGTCACAAGAAGAAGTAACAACCTTTACAGGGCAAAAAATCTCTGTAAGTGACATTTATAGCTTTTTCCAACCAGAACAACGACCGATTTTATGGTTATTAGCTTTATACATTGGGTTGCTACTTATTGCTGGTATTTTCCAGTTTTATAAAACATTTTTATTACAACAAGCTTCGAATCAGATTGTTAAAAAGATGCGTAATGATATTTTTGAGCATACGCAACGAATTCCAATTAATTACTACGTCAATCAACCAGCAGGGAAGATTGTGGCACGTGTGACAAATGACACAGAGGCAATCCGTGATCTTTATGAACGTGTCTTAAGTATTATTGTTACGAGTGCTATCTATATGGCTGGAATCTTTGTTGCATTATTTATTTTAAATGCGAAGCTTGCGGTGTGGTTCTTGCTCTTGATTCCATTACTACTAGTATGGATGCGATTCTATAAATTCTTTGGAACGAAATATAATAAAGTAATCCGGTCCACGATAAGTGAGATAAACGGTAAGATTAATGAAGCCATTCAAGGGATGACTATTATTCAAGCATTCCGAAGAGAGAAACAGACAAAGAAAGAATTTGAAGAATTAAATACGAGACACTTTAAGTATCAGCGAAAGCTATTGAAGCTAAGTGCACTTACGTCCTATAACCTTGTAACAGTCTTTCGAAATATTGCTTTTGTAGCATTTATTTGGTATTTTGGCACCGGCTCATTAAATTTGGAGACGATAATCTCGATAGGTATGCTCTATGCTATCGTGGATTTATTAACGAGATTATTTGAACCGGTAAATGATATTGTGAACCAGCTACCATTATTAGAGCAGGCAAGGGTCGCAGGTGGTCGTGTATTTGAATTATTAGATTTAGATGGAGAAGAAGTAAATCAGAAGGAAATTCCACGTTATAAGGGGAATATCAAATTCGACAACGTCTCCTTTGCTTATGAGAAGGAAGAATATGTATTAAAAGACTTATCCCTTTCCATAAAGGATGGAGAAACCGTTGCCTTTGTTGGTCATACAGGATCTGGAAAGAGTTCGATTATGAACCTATTATTCCGATTTTATGATCCGCAAAAAGGAAAAATTACGATTGATGGCCATGATACAAGTAATTGGTCCAGACAACAGGTTAGAAGTCATATGGGGATAGTATTACAAGATCCATTTCTATTTTCCGGAACGATTATATCCAATGTTACGATGAACGATCCGAAGATTAGTAGAGAACGGGCAATTGAAGCATTAAAAACAGTAGGTGCAGACCGTTTTATCGAGAAGCTACCGAAAAAATATGATGAGCGAGTGACAGAAGGAGGAAGCACGTATTCCTTAGGTGAGAGACAGCTTATTTCCTTTGCACGTGCACTTGCATTTGATCCGGCTATTTTAATATTGGATGAGGCAACAGCTAATATTGATACGGAGACGGAAAATGTCATTCAACATGCACTAGAAGTTTTGAAAAAAGGAAGAACTACTTTAGTAATCGCCCACCGATTATCAACGATTCAACAAGCGGATAACATTTTTGTCCTAGAACATGGTAAAATTATAGAAGAAGGTAACCATGAACAGTTAATCGCTGAAAAAGGAACATACTACCAAATGTACAAGATGCAGCAAGGGATATCACAACGAGCTGTATAGTACGGAAGGACAAATGTGGGGTGAGTGTGATGGAACGTAATAATGACCAAAAGCCTGACATTATTGACGAAGATTTATATGAGGAATTTGATGAGGAAGAGCTACTAGAAATTGTTGAGGAAGCTCGTAAAGAAGCACTCATCAAATCTACTATGGAAGATAAAAAGCCAAAGCGTCCGTTTCCTAAATGGACGTTTTGGCTTATTGCTATTGCAATGCTAATTAATGTTGTAGCATTTTTTCCAAAGACTTTTTCGATTCCAGCAATTGATTTTTTAATTACTTCGGCGAAATTATCGGCTGATGATGAGATAAAAGCGTACAAAGAAGCTGTAGTCGTAGTGGAAACACAGGATAGTAAAGGGACTGGATTTGCTATCAATCAAGATGGGTATATTTTAACTAATGCCCATGTAGTGGATGATGAGAAGCACGTATCAGTCGCTTTTCCTAATTTAGGCTTATATAATGCAGATGTATTAGAAACCTATCCAGATGTGGATTTAGCGTTACTTAAAACAGAAAGTGAAGAGAAGTTACCGTACCTAGAGCTAGCAGAGCAAACCGTTTTTGAAGAAAATGAAAAAATAAGTTTCATAGGAAACCCACTTGCTTTCAATGGAATAGCTAATCAAGGAACGATAATCGGATATACACAATTAACTAGTTGGAATCTACCAGTTCTCATGATAGATGCACCAGTATATCGTGGAAACAGCGGAAGTCCTATCATAAATGAAAGAGGCCAAGTAATTGGGGTTGTATTTGCAACCTTAAATCATACAGAACACGGAAAGGTAGGGCTCTTCGTACCTATTGACTATTATTATTCAGAAGGAGTGAACCTTCACTTACCCTATTAGACCTAGACGAAGTAATAATGTAGTTTCTTTTTCGCGTTTCATAATATTATCTAAAACGCTTCCACAATTCGATAAAGCTACCGATAAAAAGAAAGAGATATTTCGTCTCTTCTTTTTTTATAGGGAAAGTTACCTATTTTTAAACAAAATGTAATCCTCTTGTGACACTCCCTGTAATACTTGTACTGTAAGATAGTCATATTCTTGAAATGGAAAATTAGTAAAGTATGGTGGGTTAAAAATGACCTGTTTAAATATAAAACAATATATAATAATAAATAAGCTATTCGACACACCCAAAAAAATTGTAGCAGAATCGAAATATATGAATGCTAGGGGTGGTCTACTTTGACACGAGAAATGTTAAAAGACATCCCAATAGAAGAACTAATTGATCAAGCACAAAAAGGTGATGAAGCCGCACATAATTTCTTATTAAAGACATACCAACCCTTTATTGCTAAAACAGTATCCGAAGTTTGTAAACGATACATTGATCCAGAGCGAGATGATGAGTTTAGTATTGGCTTGTCAGCATTTAATGAAGCAATACGTATGTATTCACCAGATCGTGGGAGCTCTTTTTTAACCTTTAGTAGCTTAATCGTCAAACGCAAAGTAATTGATTATATTCGTTATCAAAATAAATATCCTGTAACCATATCGTTTGACGAAAGTTATGATGAAGAGAAAATGGAGAATCCAACCGAAGTAGAAGCAGTTAAGAGCAAGTATCAACTAGAACAAGAAGCATGGTATCGTAGACAAGAGATTCTTGAATTTCAGAACAAACTGGCCATGTATAAGCTATCACTTCAAGATCTTGTCGAAGTTTCACCAAAGCATCGTGATGCACGAGATAGTGCAGTTCGTATTGCAAGAATGATACGAGATGATAAAATGTTAAGTGAATATGTCGAAAAAAAGAAAAAACTCCCGATAAAAGAATTGGCTAAGAAAGTTGATGTGAGTAAAAAAACGTTAGAGCGTAATCGGAAATTCATTTTAGCCATTTTTATTATTCTTGGAGAGGATTATGTGTTTCTTAATGACTATTTGAAAGGGGTGGGCCAGTGAAAAAAGGAATAGTCATGGAGCAGCATCAGAAATATACCATTGTAATGACACACGATGGTTTATTTGAAAAAGCTTATCCGGTTAAAGGAGCCGAAATTGGTTTTGAAGTTGCCTATGAGCCTTTTACGAAAAATGAAAACTCTTCTAGATTAAGGGAAAAGTTTTTCACTGTGCGTGTTATAGCTATTGCATGTATATGTTTAATTATGTTATTTCCGCTGTATATGGTAGTAAATGGGGATGAAGCATATGCATATGTGGATATTGATATTAACCCGAGTATGGAACTAGAAGTGAATAGTAGCTTGGAGATTACCAATGTAACTCCCTTTAATGAAGAGGCAGAATTAATTATCCATGAGCTTGGTGATTTAACCGGAAAAGAGATTGATGATGCCATTGCTATTATTATGATGAAAAGTGAAGATAAAGGCTTTGTCAATTCAGCTAAAAATGTTTTGATTGGTGTTCATTACATAAAGGAAACAGAAACAGAACCGATTATTAATAGGATTGATGAACGCTTTGAAACGACTGATTGGGAATTGGTTACCATTAAGATTCCCGAAGACGTTAGAGTTGTAGCAGAAGAAAATAATCAATCGATGAATGAAGCATTAGCTAAAAAGGTTACCGAAGAACCTGATGAAGAGTTACAATCAATTGTCACAGAAGAGGATAGTCAAGTATTGCAATCATTTTACCTTAATAAAAACGCTAAAGCTGACGTGACAAACGAGAAAGATTCAAATCAGGTTATACAAGATGATACTAACAATGCTGATAATGAGGAATTAGAATTAAACACCTCAAAAAGTAATTCATTAGAAAAGAACAGAAATAGTAATGAGCAAAAAAAGAATAAGCATAAAGAAAATCATCCTAAAAAGAGCAAAGAATCAAAGGAAATCAAGGGAAATAATAAAGAAAAACACCCTGGCATGAATGGAAAAGACAAGAAAAGTCAAAACAAGCAAGACACCAAGGGGAAGGACAAAACAAACGATAAGCACCAAGAGAAAAACCACGGTAAAGGAAATGGCAAGGACAAGGGGAAACAGCGTGGTAATGACAAAGAGCCTAAATCAGGTAGCCATCATAACAACAGCAACCACAATAATGGGAAAAAACATGGTCATAACCACAAAGATAATTCCAACATGTGATGATACAGGTTGGGAATAACGGATTTATCGCTATTTTTTATGAAGGTTTCATCAAGATACATAATTTGTTTTCCTGTCGTCATAAGAAAAAACGCATTTGCTTAAAAGAACAGCAAATGCGTTTTTTTATCTACATTTTTAAGGCGGTTTCGGGTGTGTATTTCATTGCGTGGTCTATATAGTAAAGAAGGTTGTCGTGTGAATCGATAATTTTTTGTTCATCTAGGGAATAGTGATAAGCGTGCAAGAAATTCTGTATTTTCTTAGATAGCAAATCGTCTTTTGTGCGGACCATTAGAACGAGAAGATCATCCCACTGTCCCCATAATGTGTAGTACAACGCCTTGTCGTAGTCTGGAATATCCATGAATTCCCCTCCTTAAAACTCCAAGGGTAATTATAGCTTCCCCATATTATATATATATTTCCGAGAGACTATTTGGTGTGGTTTCCAATTTAAGGTCAGGGTTAATTAGCATAAACAGTTTACACTGATACATACTAAAAAACGAAAAGGGGAGGGATAAAATGAAAAAGCAACTTATTACTGTCGCTGCAGCAGCTTTATTTATCGTTTCTGGTTGTGCAGCAGATAATGAAGAAGGCCAGCGTGGAACAGATAATAATAATATCGATCCCGTAAGATATCAAAATCATCCAGATGGCATTGGTACGCGTGATAATCGAAACTACACGATGCAACGTGACTTGGAGGAACCAAATCGATTCCGAAATATAAATAATCCAGGAAACAATAATACACGTAATATAAATAATACCAATGAACAAACCAATGCAAATCGGTATGATGTAGCTGAAGAAGCAGCGGATTTAATCGTTCAACGAATCAATGTTATTGATAATGCGTATGTTCTGACTACAGACAATAATGCCTATGTTGCGGCTGAACTAGACACACATCAGAATGGTAATAATTTAAATCACAAGGATGGAGAATTAACCGATGAGGTGAAAGAAAAAATTTCATCCATCGTAAAATCAGTGGATAATAATATTGACAATGTATATGTGTCCACTAACCCAGATTTTATGGATTTAGCCGATAATTACGCACGTGATGTCGATGAGGGAAGACCAATTGAAGGATTCTTTGAAGAAATTGGTAATATGATTGAACGAGTTTTCCCACAAAATAGATAATGCCTAAGAGGCTGGGACAAAACTAAAACAAAGGTAATAAAAACGAACAATCACATTAGCCCCGGAAATATACGGAGACTCCTGTGGGAGAAAAGGCATCGGTGAGACCCCGGAAGAGCTTTAGCTCTGAGGAGGCTCACCAGCCGCCCACGGACGCGTAGTATATTTCCGGGGCGGGTTTGATGCGCTAACTGTCATGTTCGGTTTATCCTATGTTAGAAATAGTTTTGTCCCGGCCTCTTTCCATTATTATTTAATACATAATAGCCTAAGTTTTTGCACTAATCTCTTTTCTTTTAAAAACCGTTAACATGTGATAATGTATTACATATAATTCATATTAAACATAGTGGTTTACTATGATTTCATTATATGGAGATGAGAAGATGGGACGAGAATTCTTAGAGATTTTTGAGGATTGGGCAGAGAACTATGATAATACAGTTAATGGGCATGACCGTGAATATAAAGAAGTTTTTCATCAATACGATCAGATATTAGACGAAGTGGTAGAAAATTCGATTGGTACTGTATTAGAATTTGGAGTAGGCACTGGCAATTTAACAAAGAAGCTAGTGGAGAATGGACATACTGTGATTGGAATCGAACCTTCACCAGCTATGCGAGACATCGCAAAGTTGAAGTTACCCGATGTAACAGTATTAGATGGTGATTTTTTAGATTTTCCAAAGCCTACTACTCCAATTGATACGATAGTTAGCACATTTGCATTTCACCATCTAAATGATGAAGAAAAAGAACTTGCAATTAAAAATTTTGCAACATTACTTCCTAAAGGTGGTAAAATTGTATTTGCAGATACACTTTTTGTATCGGACAATGCTAAGCAACGGAAGATAAGAGAGGCCGAGGAAGTTGGATATTCTAATCTTGCCGAGGATTTACGAAGAGAGTATTATCCTAATATTGACACAATTGAACAAATTTTTACTGAGCAACAGTTTAATGTTTCTTTCAAGCAAATGAATGATTTTGCTTGGCTTATCTTAGCAACATTTAAATAAGGTTTAAAGGAGAAGTGAAAGATGATGAAAAAGATGAATGTAGAAAGCTTTAATTTAGATCATACAAAGGTGAAAGCACCATATGTTCGACTAGTTGGTGTAACAGAAGGAGCTAATGGAGACAAGGTATATAAATACGATATCCGATTCAAGCAACCAAATAAAGAACACATGGAGATGGCTGGATTACATTCTCTTGAGCATTTAATGGCAGAAAACATTCGTAATCATATGGACAATGTATTAGATATTAGCCCAATGGGATGCCAAACAGGATTTTATTTGGCTATTTTAAACAATGATTCATTTGACGAAGTATTAGTAACACTTGAAAAGACATTGGAAGATGTTTTAGCAGCAGTTGAAGTGCCGGCATGTAATGAAGTACAATGCGGCTGGGCAGCCAACCATAGCCTTGAAGGTGCAAAGGAAATCGCAAAAGAGATGCTTGCGAAAAAAGAGGGTTGGAGAGAAGTTTTCTAACTAATGGGGTGATACTGTGGCATTATATCAATCGATTCATGATTTAATCGGCCATACTCCTCTGCTTAACATACGCCATATTGATGCTATTCCAGATGGAGTTAACATCTATGCAAAGCTAGAATTTTATAATCCTGGTGGAAGTATAAAAGACCGTCTGGGAGCAGAACTAATTGATGATGCTCTTACAAAAGGGAAGATTAAGCAAGGTGGCACAATTATAGAACCTACAGCTGGTAATACTGGAATTGGCTTAGCACTTTCAGCGAAAGAAAAAGGCTTAAACGTAATCTTTGTTGTGCCAGAACATTTTAGTCAGGAGAAGCAACTGATTATGCAAGCTTTGGGTGCAGAGATTGTCCATACGCCTAGAGAGGCTGGGATGAAGGGGGCAATTGAAAAAACAGAGCAACTGTTAAGCGAAATCCCAAATAGCTTCTCGCCGCAACAATTCGCCAACCCTGCTAATCCAAATACGTATTATAAAACCCTCGCTCCAGAAATTTGGCATGATTTAGATGGGAATGTTGATGTTTTTATTGCAGGAGCAGGTTCTGGTGGTACATTCATGGGGTGTTCTCGATTTTTTAAAGAAATAGATCCAACTATCAAGACTGTGATTGTAGAACCAGAAGGATCAATTATTGCAGGTGGTGAGCCTGGTCCGCATCGAACGGAAGGAATTGGGATGGAATTTTTACCTGCTTTTATGGATCCAAGCTATTTTGATTCGATTCATACAATCAGTGATGTAGATGCTTTTCAAATGGTGGAAAGCCTTGCCCGTAAGGAAGGATTGTTAGTTGGTAGTTCTTCCGGTGCCGCGATGTGCGCAGCATTAGAAGAAGCGAAACAAGCAGAGAAGGGTACGAATATTGTGGTCGTTTTTCCAGATGGTAGTGATCGTTATTTAAGTAAAAAGATTTACCCGGATGTCATGGGGAAGGAGATTTAATATGCGTTCAAAAACAAAAATGGTACATGGTGGTATTACTCGTGATGAACAAACAGGAGCAGTGTCTGTTCCAATTTACCAGGTAAGTACGTATAAGCAGGATGGTGTAGGGAACTTCCGCGGATATGAATACTCTCGTACAGGTAACCCAACTCGTCATGCACTCGAAACGGTGATAGCAGAGCTAGAAAATGGAACTCATGGATTTGCTTTTGGCTCCGGAATGGCTGCCATTACAACGGTCATGATGCTATTAGATGCAGGGGATCATGTTGTACTAACCGATGATGTATATGGTGGATCTTATCGATTAATGAGCAAAGTATTAAATCGATTTGATTTACATCATACATTTGTGGATACGAGTAATCCTGAACAAGTAGAGGCAGCAATACAAGAGAATACGAAGGTTTTATATGTTGAAACACCTACAAATCCATTACTAAAAATTACAGATATAAAGAAAATGGCAGACATAGCGAAAAAACATAATCTACTACTAATAGTTGATAATACCTTTGCAACACCATACTGGCAACAGCCTTTAGATATGGGGGCAGACATTGTCCTTCATAGTGCAACCAAATATATTGGTGGGCATAGTGATGTCGTAGCAGGATTAGTGGTAGTTAAATCTGAGGAACTAGCAGAAAGAATTCACTTTCTACAAAATTCTGTTGGTGCAGTATTAGGACCACAGGATTCTTGGTTATTAATGAGAGGAATTAAAACGTTAGCACTACGCATGGAAGCAATTGAATCGAATACGAATGAACTTGTTCAGTTTTTACAAGGACATGAAAAAGTAACGACAATTTATTATCCAGGTATTGAATCACATCGAGGTCATGATTTGGCGCAAGAACAAATGAGTGGTTTTGGTGGAATGATTTCATTTGATGTAGGTAGTGGTGAGCTGGCGGAAGAAGTATTGAAAAAAGTGAAGTACTTTACGCTTGCAGAAAGCTTAGGTGCAGTCGAAAGCTTAATTTCATTACCAGCAAAAATGACCCATGCATCAATCCCAGCAGACCGAAGAGCAGAGCTAGGAATAACCGATGGGTTAATCCGAGTTTCAGTAGGAATCGAGGATGTTCGTGATTTAATAGAAGATTTATCACAGGCATTAGGTAACTAAGTAAAAGGGCAGCGGATGTGCTGTCCTTTTTAGTTATGTACAGTAGTATTTGATTGATCGTATTCATAGAAGTTTATCTGTAGCATGAAAGTCTTATAGTTATTTTTAAAAGAAATATGCTAAAATGAACACAATATTAGTTTAAAAGGGGATGTCCATAATGAGTGAAAAAGCATTGCAATATTTAACTGATAATCGGGACCAATTATTAACGAAGCTAAATGAATTTTTATCCATTCCTAGTGTGAGTACGGATAGTATACATAAAGAAGATGTAAGAAAAGCTGCAAGCTTTTTAGAAGACTACTTAACTGAAATTGGCTTTGAAAATATTCAACAAATCGAGACTCAAAAGCATCCTATCGTTTATGCAGAATATATGGAAGCTGGGCCTGAAGCTCCAACGGTTCTATTATATGGCCATTATGATGTTCAGCCAGTGGATCCGATTGAATTGTGGGAAAGTGATCCATTCAAACCAGAAATAAGAGATGGACGACTTTATGCACGAGGATCTAGCGATGATAAAGGACAAGTGTTTATGCATCTAGCGGTGTTTGAAGCACTGATGAAAACAACCGGTAAGCTTCCTCTTAATGTAAAGGTTTGTTTAGAAGGAGAAGAGGAGATAGGTAGTGAAAATCTCTATTCAATGCTACAAGAGAAAAAAGAATTATTCGAGGCTGATTTTGCAGTAATCTCTGATTCAGGGATGGTAGCCAAAAATCAACCAACTATTCTTTATGGATTAAAAGGGTTCACCGGTATTGAAATTACCGTTACCGGACCAGATCATGATTTACACTCAGGAATGTATGGTGGCGCAGTGCGTAATCCGATTATGGCTCTATCTCATATTCTTTCCTCTATGAAAAATGAAGAAGAGGTAGTAACAGTAGAGGGTTTCTATGACGGCGTAGAAGATTTAACCGAGGAAGAGAGAAAATTAATGGAGCAAGTACCTGGAGAAGACTTTGTGAAGGCTACTGGAATTCCGGAAACCGTATCAGAAAAGGGCTATACACCTAAGGAACATACGATGGCTCGCCCAACGTTTGAGGTTAATGGAATATACGGCGGGTATCAAGGAGAAGGAACGAAAACCATTATCCCTACCTCAGCTACGGCTAAAATTACGTGTCGATTAGTTCCGGGACAAGACCCAGTGGATATTCAACAAGCTCTTGAAGCACATGTGAAGAAGGTTGCACCTAAAGGAGTAACCGTAGAAGTGAAGAAAGAAAAGCTTTCTGCAAAAGCTTATAAAGTGGAACCTAACCATCCATTGATTGAAAAAGCAGCAAAAAGCTATACAAAAGCATTTGGCAAAGAAACGGTTTATGTTCGTATGGGCGGCTCCATTCCGGTAGTGGAGTGGATTGAGGATATCTATCAAATGCCGATTGTTCTATTAGGATTCGGTACACCAGATGATCGACTACATTCACCAAATGAAAGCTTCCCACTAGACAGTTTTGATAAAGGAATGGAAACATTAGTGTATTATTGGAATGAAGTAAACAAGTTATAGAAGAGGCTGGGACATAACGAAAACAAAGTTAATAAAATACGAACAACCACCACATTAGCCCCGGAAATATACGGAGACTCCTGTGGGAGGAAAGGGCACTGCCTGAGACCCCGGAAGAGCTTTAGCTCTGAGGAGGCTCACCAGCCGCCCACGGATGCGTAGTATATTTCCGGGGCGGATTTGATGCGCTAACTTTCATGTTCGGTTTATCCTATGTTAGAAATAGTTTTGTCCCAGATCCTAGAAAGTATCAGAAGATCAGAATGTAAAGATGAATCAATTTATACACAGTATTGAACAGCGTATTTCAATCGTAATTATTAACCAATGAGAAGAGGTAGTTTAAATGAAATTAGCTCTAATTACAGGAGTTTCTAAAGGATTGGGAGAATCCATTGCGAAGCTATTTCTCGAGTCTGGGATTCATGTTTTAGGTATATCAAGAAGTATAAATAAACAGCTTGAAAAAATTGCAGCCGATAATCATGTGAAATACCATCATTATACTTGTGACCTTGGAAATACGGAAGAATTAGAGGAAACAATGGAAAACGTTAAGACAGATATTCAGCAGTATGACCCATCACTACTCTATTTGATCAATAATGCAGCTGTCATTGATCCGATAAATCAAGTAAGCCAACTAGATAATCAAGCACTCGCCTACCATGTTCATCTTAATACCGTAGTCCCGATGATATTAACGAAGGAGATGTTAGATTTCTCTTCGAAAATAAATACCTCTTTCATTTGTGTCAATATTACTTCGGGTGCTGCGGAAAGGCCAATATATGGTTGGGCTGCTTATTGTAGCTCGAAGGCGAGTATCAATATGTATACGAGAACAGCAGCACTCGAACAAGAAACATTAAAGACTGGTCATAAAATAATTGCCTTCAATCCTGGGATTATGGATACGGATATGCAACAAACTATTCGATCAAGCGCTAAAGAGGCTTTTAACGACGTAGAAAAGTTTAAAGCGTATAAGGAAGATAATCAACTAAGAGATAGTGATACGGTTGGTGGCATTCTAATTGATATTTTGAATGATGAAGCAAGTATTGAAAATGGAAAAATATATCAAGTTAACGAATATGTATAATGATGAAAAAGGATGTCATAGTGGAATTATCACCATGACATCCTTCGTTATCGTTTAATAGTATCCGCCAGCATATCCACCTGCACCAACGATGATTAGCAGGATGAAAAGAACAACGATTAATGCAAATCCGCCTTCAAATCCGCGTCCCATTATGTCACCTCCCGTTATAGAATATTTATAATTACCGACGATTAATAGCCCCAACCGCCGCCATATCCGGATCCGTAGCCACCACCGTAGCCACTAGCACCAACAATGATTAACAAAATAAACAACACAACAATCAAAGCAAAGCCTTTTCCATTTCCACTATCTTTACTCATGCATTGCCACCTCCTCTAGTACAATGTATGTATCATTTATCATGGTGACAGGGCGAATGTACTGGTAAGCAAGTTGAAACCGGGAATTTTGTTTCGTCGAGAGTACATGCTTCGGTGAATATATATGGTGTAATGAAAGTGTTTAGAAATTGTGGTACACTAGGAAAATGAAAAATATGTAATGAGCAGCTTAGGCTGATAAATAGAAAGGACGATTAGATGATTACAAGAAAAAGTAAACGTGAAATTGAACAAATGCAGAAGGCTGCAGACTTACTAGTTCAAGTTCACAAAGAGATTGCCAACATGATTAGACCGGGAATTAGTACGATGGAAATTGATACGTTTGTAGACCGATTTTTAGAAAAGCATGGAGCTATTCCAGAGCAAAAAGGGTATAACGGATTCCCTTATGCAACTTGTGCTTCTATTAATGATGAAATCTGCCATGGATTTCCTAGAGAAGACAAACTGAAGGATGGCGATATTGTAACGATTGATATGGTGGTCAATCTAGACGGTGGGTTAGCAGATTCTGCATGGACCTATGCTGTAGGAGATGTCGATGAAAAAGGTCTTCGTCTTATGGAAGTAACGAAGAAATCACTTTATATCGGAATTGAGCAAGCAAAAGCTGGTAACCGAATTGGTGATATTGGTCATGCAATTCAAACCTATGCTGAGGGAGAAGGCTTCTCTGTTGTAAGAGACTTTACCGGCCATGGCATTGGACCAACGATTCATGAGGATCCACATATCCCACATTTTGGATTGCCTAACAAAGGTCTTCGTTTAAAACCAGGAATGGTAATTACGATTGAGCCGATGTTAAACGAAGGCGATTGGCAAAGTAAAGTAGATTCTAATAATTGGACTGCTAGAACGGTTGATGGTGGTCGCTCGGCACAATATGAGCATACGATTGTGATTACAGAGGGAGATCCAATTATTTTAACCGAGCAAGATAAATAATCCTTTAGGAGATCTGTACAAAAGTGCAGATTTTCTTTTTTTAATGAAAAGAAGTTTTCACTACTAATAAAATCAGTTATAATTAGTTAAAATTTCTAAGTGGAGGAGACTAGGATGGAGACCGTTAACGTAACAAAGAATCCCGTATCGACGTCAATGACCATGATCAAACGCGGTCTAACAGTAGGTTTTCCTATCATGCTTGGTTATATTCCCATTGCGATAACCTACGGCGTTCTTGCGAAACAGGCCGGACTTACATTAACAGAGCTTACGTTAATGAGTGTATTGGTATTTGCTGGAGCAAGTCAATTTATGGGAGCCAATATGATTGCTCTTGGTGCAGGGGCTGTGGAAATCATTATCGCAACCTTTGTGTTAAACTTTCGTCATTTTGTGATGAGCTTATCCTTTATGAATCGCATGCGGCCGGTTGCGTTAAAGTGGAAGCTGCCATTAGCATTAGGGTTAACGGACGAGACATTTGCTGTTTCTTCCTTACATACGAAAGAAGCAAAAGAAGAGAAGGGATTTTTCTTTTATGGTTCGCTCACCTTAATTGCATACGTATCTTGGGTCATTGGTTCATTACTTGGCGGTGTGTTAGGGGAAATAATTCCAGAAGCATTGAGTCAAAGTATGGGAATTGCGCTATATGCCATGTTCATCGGATTATTAGTTCCTTCCGTTAAAAAGGAGCTAAGAGTAGGCTTAATTGCACTTATTGCGATGTTGATTAATGCTATTTGCCTTCAGTTCATGAGTAGTGGTTGGGCAATTGTTGTCGGTACAGTGCTTGGTGGATATAGTGGTGTCTTTTTGTTGAAGGGGGAACGCTCATGATATGGTTCATCATCATTGGAATGTCTTTAGTAACCATGCTTCCAAGGATTATTCCAGCATTTATTGTAGACAAATTACAATTTAAGGACTGGGTAAACAGATGGTTAAATGCAATTCCGTATGCAGCATTAGGTGCTTTAATTTTTCCTGGTGTACTAAGTGTAAATCCAGATAAACCACATATTGGATTAATTGGTGGACTTGTCGCTGTAGCCCTAGCCTATATTGGATTGAATGTTATTTTTGTCGTCATTGGAGCTATATTATCCGTGTTTTTATTAACAACCTTATAAATTATATACATGTGTAACCAGTTTGAGCGTGAGAAAAAGATAGAGGAAAAACCGAATGATTAGCTAGTACCGTATAACATTCGGTTTTTCCCTTCATTTTTTTAGCTATGTTCTAGACACAATCTTTTCCTTACTGCTGTAAATCAATATACAATGTCTCTGGTCCTGTAGGTATCCTACTACCTCCAGGTGGTTCAACACTTACTTTAATGAAACGGATTGTTTGTACATCGGGTCCCTTATAATATACATGAACCATTCCATTATTTAGATGTAGTAGCTCATCCTGCCAATCATTATCATTTCGGACAAGCCATACTTGATAATCCTGACTTTCCAAAGGTCTAAGCCCTTCAACCTGTAAATACAATTCATTAGTTACTTCATTTAACCATATGTTACCGGTAATATTTTGATCCATTGTAACCGGGATGATATCGAGTTGATTAGTAGCTGGGTTATTCATGAAAGGTTGTTCCGGTATTAAATCATATTGTGCAGTTAAATATTCTTGGTCACTACTATCTGCAATTGGCTGCTGTTGGGTAAATTGCAATAGTCCTACGCATATAGTGAATATGGCTGCTGCACCTACGATGACATAGAAGGCTTTACGATTTCCTATCTTTGGTTTAGAGTGCCCTTTTATATGAATGGTGTTTTTAATTCGTTTATTTAAGCTTTCAGAAGGGGTTACTTTCTGATTGTCCCTTAGTAGTAGCTTCCACGACGTTAATTCTTCCTGACAATGTGAACACTGATATATATGTTCATCCATTGATTGACGTTTTTCGTTTGATAAATTCCCTAATACATAATCTATCATTAATTCTTCTGGGATATGTTTCATTCGTGCGTTTCACTCCTTATCGGTTCTTGCCCAATGAAGTAAGGACTTTTGCTTGCGTAGGTTCTGTAGTCCATAACGTATCGAAGATTTAATTGTCCCAATTGGTTTCCCGTAAATGGTTGCAAGCTCCCGTTGTGTTTTACCTTCAAAATAAGCCCCGTATATAAGCTCCCGTTGTTTTGGCGGAAGTTTATTCATTGCATCTTCTAAAATCTCTTTCTCTATCTCCTTTAAAACGTACATTTCCAATTTTACTGATTGTATTGTATCGAGTTTTTCTAGTTTATTTAATAAGGCAGGTTGATGCTTTCTGAGACGATCGATACATCTACTTCTTGTTTTGACCGCTAACCAAGCCTTCACACTACCTTTATCTGGCTTGTATTGCATCGGTTTTTGAAATACTTCGATAAAGACATCATGACAAATATCCTCTGCTTCTCGGCGGTCTGCTAATACAGTTATCGCAATTTGAAGGACAAAGGATACATAGGTTTCATAGAATTGATTGAAAGCAGCTTGAGAGCCTTTAGCAATTAATTTTAGTAGCTTCTCATCTTGTTTCGTATCCATTATTTTACCCCCTTCACATTCACTGAGCCTATCTTAGCAAAAAAATATGGAAAAATTATAAAAAAATTAAATCCATCTGTTATTTTTGCTCGTATCATAGATGAATTTTAGAAAAAAAGAGGAGGATATGTCAGATGCTTAAAAAGATGTTCTATTCACTTTTAGCAGTAGTATTGGGGGGAATGTTACTTACTTCAACTGTCTATGCAGAGGTCTCTGTCTATACTCCATACACGGGATTATCTGTATCACCTGGGGAAGATATTGAGTACAATGTCTCTATTATTAATTCGGGTAGTTCCATTGAAAATGTTAGGTTTGGGATGAAAGGATTACCAAAGGATTGGGAATATCAAATCACAGCAAATGGAACGAGTATTGAGCAATTATCAATTCGCCCGAACGATGAGCAAGATATACGATTAGTTGTAACTGTACCACTTCAGGTAGAAAAAGGAACCTATGAATTTGATTTAGTAGCAGATGGAAGTAGTACAAGTACATTAGGGTTAGCGGTAAATGTTACAGAGAAAGGTACATTTAAAACGAATTTCACGATTGACCAACCAAATATGCAAGGACATACAGATTCAACTTTTGAATACAATACGACATTGAAAAACCAAACGGCAGAAGAGCAGCATTATTCCTTAACCTCAAAAGCCCCAAATGGATGGAATACCGAATTTAAGGTAGATGGAAAGGCTGTTACATCGATCACACTGGAACCAAATGAGGAAAAAAAGATAGAAATTGTTGTGACACCTGCTAACAATGCGAAATCAGATACGTATAAAATTCCTGTAAGTGCACAATCTGGTGGAACCTCTAGTGAAATCGAATTAGAAGCTGTCATTACTGGTACGTATGGGTTAACATTAACCACTCCAGATGGCGTACTAAGTGATGATATTACAGCTGGAGGAGATACAGTTGTTGATTTAGTAGTTGAAAATACAGGAAGCGTGGATTTGACCGATATTAATCTAAAATCAACTACTCCACCAAAATGGGAAGTAGAGTTTGACAAGGATACCATTTCTACACTAAAGGCGGGAGAAAAAGCTACCGTTAAAGCTACATTAAAAGCCCCAAAAGATGCTATAGCAGGGGATTATGCGACCACGTTTAGTGCATCTAGTGCTGAAGCTTCCTCTGATGCTAATTTCCGTGTATCCGTTAAAACGTCTACTGCTTGGGGATTTGCTGGATTTGGAATTATTTTAGTAGTAGTAGGTGGATTGTATTCTATTGTAAGAAAATATGGGAGGAGATAACGAGTGAATGAGGCAATTATTGAAATACAAGAGCTTAGCAAAATCTATGACGATGTACCTGCAGTTGATAAGTTATCCCTCTCCATCCAAAAAGGAGAGATTTTTGGATTATTAGGCCCGAATGGTGCTGGAAAATCAACAACCATTTTTATGTTATTAGGTTTGACAGAGCCTACAAGTGGAAAAGTCCATGTCTGTGGGATTGACCCAACAAGAAATCCACTTGAAGTAAAAAAGCGAGTAGGTTATTTACCAGATGATCTAGGATTCTATCAAAATATGACAGGCTATGAGAATCTCTTATATACGGCATCCTTAAATGAAATTCCGAGGGAAGAAGCAGAAAAACGTGCCCGTTCATTGCTAGAGCAAGTAGGTCTAGAGGGGGCTATGCATAAGAAAACGGGAAAGTATTCCCGTGGTATGAAGCAACGGCTTGGTCTAGCTGATGTATTAATTAAGAACCCAGAAGTTATTATTTTAGACGAACCGACCCTAGGAATTGATCCAGAAGGGGTACGGGAGCTATTAAGCTTGATTAACAAATTAAATAAAGAGAAGAACATAACGGTACTACTCTCTTCCCATCACTTGCATCAGGTACAGCAGATATGTGATCGAGTTGGAATATTCGTTAAAGGAAAGTTACTTGCGAAAGGGAATATGGATGATTTAGCTGGACAATTATTTGAAAATGTAGCTTATATTGTCCATGTAGAAGCCGACCCAATTGAAGATGACATGGTAAACGACATAAAGGGAATGAAGGAAGTAAGTCGTGTGGAGCGACTTAATCACAATACACTTGAGATTTATTGTGATAAAGATATTACACCGACCATTGCTAGAACTGTTATGTCCTATGATAGCAATCTAACGAATATTAGTAAGAAAAATTACGGATTAGACGAGATTTATCATCTGTATTTTGAAGGGCGTGAAACAAATGAAGCTTGAGCAAGTTCTATCTAAGATTACCTTCAAAAAACAAGTCAATACGGAAGAACGAGATAAGAAAGAAAAAAGAACATCTGTATTTGGTTCAATCGTACGAAAAGAGTTTACGGACTATATTAGAAGTTGGAGGATCATTATCCTGCTCATTATAATTGGCTTAACCTGTCTTGGTTCGTTGCACACAGCGATTACAACGATAAAAGATGCGTTAGATCAATCCGATGAAGCGAAGCAGATTGCAAAAGATTCTTACTTATTCTTGAAACTATTTACCACTTCAGATGGTACGTTACCACCGTTTATTACGTTTGTAACGTTTTTAGGGCCCTTACTCGGTGTTGCACTAGGATTCGATGCGATAAATTCTGAACGGAATAAGGGAACATTGACTCGTTTAATGGCACAACCGATTCCTAGAGACTATGTCATTAATGCAAAATTTGTTGCCGCCTTATTAGTTAATGTTGTATTATTCTTTGCACTTGGTTTTCTGGTGATGGCATTAGGGATTATCATTATTGGGTTACCAATTACGTTTGAAGAGTTTATTCGAATCGTATGCTTTTTAGTATTGTGTATTGTTTATATCGCATTCTGGTTAAATCTAGGAATTCTATTTTCTGTAAGGTTTAAACAAGCTGCTACGTCCGCCTTATCTGGAATCGCAGTTTGGATATTCTTTAGTATCTTTTACAATATGATCATTGATTTTATTAGTAAAAGCTATTTAGATTCACAGGCCATTTCTAGTGTGGACGAGGCTATTAGTAGACAAGAAACGATTCTAAATTTATATCGACTATCACCGAGCTATTTATTCTCTGAATCTACCACAACCTTACTTTCACCTGGGATAAGAACTTTAGGGCCATTGACAATGGAACAGACGGTAGGGGCGATAGCAGGACCATTACCACTTGGGCAGAGTCTATTACTAATATGGCCTCAATTAACCGGCCTTATCGCAGCAACGTTAATCTGCTTTATCATTGCGTATTACTGGTTCATAAAACAAGAAATCAGGACAAATTAATAGGCGAATCTATAGAAAATCCGAATATCTATTGGACATTCTTTATAAGAGTGGGAATAGGTTCGGATTTTTCTTTATCATGACGAAAGGTCACTAGTTGATCGCATGGAAAAATTTCCCGTAACAATCGACAAAAAAAGAAATTGACATGAATACTAATATGTTTTACTATTAATCCAGCATAATAAAAGTCTATCTTATTAATAGCCGCTGAGACGAGGGGTCGAAGATGCGGTGGCAAACCAGTTTGATTAATAGTCAGATATGGGGCCCAACCTGAGCGCAAAACAGCTTTGTTTTGTGAACAATAAGAGGATAGCAGCTGATATTAATCGAAGCTTTCCTTAGGTTGTAGGAGAGCTTTTTTTATGCCCTGAAATGAAAAAAATGGAATGGATGGTAAATTTTGTCAGAGAAAATATTATTTACGTCGGAGTCTGTATCAGAAGGACATCCGGATAAAATTGCCGATCAAATTTCTGATGCAATATTAGATGCTGCATTAGAACAGGACCCATATTCAAGGGTTGCCTGTGAAGTATTTACAACAACTAATACAGTTATTGTTGGTGGTGAAATAACTACCAAAGCGAATCTAAATGTGGAAAAAATTGTCCGAAACACGCTGATTGGGATTGGGTACACGGATGATCGTTATGGAATTGATGGAAGTTCTTGTAATGTAGAAGTACTGCTTCACACTCAATCACCTGATATTGCTATGGGAGTAGATGTCTCCAGTGATAGTAAAGCAATAGGAGCTGGTGATCAAGGAATTATGTTTGGTTATGCAACAGATGAAACGGATTCTTACATGCCATTAGCAATTGAAATGGCTCATAAATTAGTGAAACATGCTTCTCAACTCCGTAAACAAGGTGAATTCACTTGGGCACGCCCGGATATGAAATCACAAGTTACCATTGATTATACGAATCCTCAACAGCCCATCATTGATACGGTTTTAATGTCTATTCAGCATGATGAGGACTTTGATAAAGATAAATTTGAAACGTATGTAAAAGAAAGTATTATTAAACAAATTGCACGTGATTACGGAATGAATGAAGAATTCCGTATTTTGATTAATCCGACTGGTCGTTTTGTTATTGGTGGCCCACATGGTGATACAGGACTAACTGGTAGAAAAATTATTGTCGACACCTACGGAGGAGCTGCTAAGCATGGTGGTGGAGCGTTCTCTGGTAAAGATAGTACTAAGGTAGATCGTTCAGCTGCATATGCTGCACGTTATGTAGCGAAAAATATCGTAGCTGCCGGTTTTGCCAAACGTTGTGAGATTCAATTATCTTATGCGATTGGTGTCAGTGAACCCATTAGTATTTCTATCGATACATTCGGCACAGAGACAGTCGAACATGAACAATTGCTTAAGGCCATACGAGAGGTATTTGATCTTACTCCTGCAGGTATTATTAACATGCTGAACTTGCGGAAGCCACAATATAAACAAGTGGCAGCATATGGACATTTTGGTCGTCATGACTTAGATGTTACATGGGAAAGAACTGATAAAGTAGAAGCATTACAAGAGGCGTTAGCAAACTATGCATATGCTGGGGTTCTACGGTAATGAACCATTTAAAGGAGCTTGTTGCGAGTCCAATTCCGTTATTGAATCAAGATAAGATGCCTTTATTTGATTCCCTAGTAGAATATGCTAAACAAGATGTAACCCCATTTGATGTGCCAGGTCATAAAATGGGTTCTGCTATGAGTCCGTTGAAGGAAGTACTTGGGGAAATGGCGCTACGAATGGATGTTAACTCCATGAAGGAATTAGATTTGTTAAGCCATCCACAGTCCGTTATTAAAGAAGCACAGGATTTAGCTGCCGATGCCTTTGGAGCAGAGCATGCCTATTTTCTAGTAAATGGAACAACTGTTGGAATTCAAACCATGATTATGGCGACATGCAAACCAGGCGATACATTACTAGTTCCTAGAAATGGTCATAAATCTGTAATGGATGGGATTATTTTAAGTGGAGCAAGACCAGTGTTTATGAGCACCATGTGCACTATCTACGATGACGGCAATGTCTTGAGCATGTGCTAATTGACATATCTTCTCTAAATGTATCTCGTAGCGAATGGATAACTAATCTTTTGTTTGCAGAAAATTTGATCGCAAAATCAAATGCTTCTAGAGACAAGGGATTAGTATGCCATTTCGCCGGGAAACATCGATAAGCTATATTGCTATAGCTGAAAATTGCACGACTGCTACGTATTCCCCCGGAATGCTGTACATTCTAATCCCCTCTCTATTTAGGAGGGGTTTTTTATGTTGAATAATTAGCTATCTTTTCTAGCTTATTATGAAATAATAGGGGGAATTTGATTATGGATACGAAGTTAATATTGGTAGAAGGCTTACCTGGATTTGGAAAATCAACGACAGCAAAACTTATCTATGATTCCTTAATGGAAAGGAACATAGATGCAGAGTTGTATTTGGAGGGAGACCTACATAACCCAGCCGATTATGATGGAGTTGCTTGTTTTACGAGAGAACAGTATGAGAATTTGTTATTACACAGTGGGGGATTTAAAGAAGCTATTAAAGATTTTATACAAGTAAAAGATCATCATTATTTTTTACCTTACGAGATAATGAAACGTCATCTGAATAGGCAATTTCCAGATCCGCTAATGAGCAAGGTATACGAGCATGATATCTATGAACTTCCATTCGAACGAAATAAAGAGCTAATTGCAAAAAAATGGGAAGAATTTGCCCAGGAATACGCTATTGGCAATAAAATCATTATTTTTGAATGTTGTTTTATTCAAAACCCAGTAACAATTGGAATGGTAAAATACAATGAACCAAAGGAAAAAGTGTTAGCGTATGTTTTAACGTTAGCGAATATCATAGAAAAACTAAATCCTGTCTTAATTTATGTGGAACAAGACGATTTGGAATTTTCCTTTGAAAAAGCGGTTCAAGAGCGACCGAAAGCATGGTCTGACGGATTTATAGATTACTATACGAATCAAGGATTCGGGAAGGAACAGAAATATAATGGGAAAGAGGGAGCTTTAGCAGTACTTGAGGAGAGGCAGAAAATTGAAGCGGAGATCTATGATAGGTTAAGTATGACAAAATTCAAAGTTAATAATTCAACTTATGATCTAGTAGGATATAAGAAGCTGTTAAATGACCGATTATTTAGCTTGTAACCACATAATTGATAATAGCTCCGGAAAAATGCAGAATACTAACTACGATATACTCTATACGCTTTCGTGCTTCGATCATTTATCTCTGAAGTACCGGTGCTTTTTCCGGAGCGTTTATAGGTCATGTCTATTGTTTCTTTATAGTGGTTGAACTTCTTCGTAAAGCCATACCACAAACAACGTAAGCTAAAGACATTCAATTTAGATATGGTTCAATATGAATATGTGTGTACAGTATTCCATATTCATTAGCAAGCTTTTTTTCAATCCGAACGGTAATGTCATGGCTTTGGATTACGGTAAGATTGGGGTCCACTTTAATCGTTACATCCAGTACGGACTGATTACCAAGTGCTCGTCCTTTAATATCTGGTACAATTTTTACCTCTGGGAATGTTTTAATTTCTTGTTTAATTTTTTGCAAGCGTTCCTCATCAAAAGCATCGGTTAATGATAAGGTTGATTCTTTAAAAATACCCCAAGCTGTTTTACAAATAATCAATCCCACAATTAACCCAGCAAGTGGATCTAGCCAATAAATTCCGAACTGGGCACCTATAATTCCAATAAATGCCCCTATACTTACAAGTGCATCAGAGCGATTATCCTGTGATGCCGCATATAATGCACTACTATTTACTTTTCTTGATAAAGAAAGATTGTAGCGATAAACGATATACATGATGATTGCTGAAGCGATAGCTGTCCAGGCAGTTAGTAGGTCAGGCTTTGTTGCGTTCTCTCCAAACATGTTACCTACCGTAGCAAAAATCACCTGTAATCCGACTGCTACCATAATAAATGCTGCTAGCAACGATGCAATCGTTTCTGCCCGATAATGCCCATAGCGATGATTATGATCAGGTGGCTTCTGCGAGATTCGTAATCCAATTAAGATAGCAATGGAGGCAACAATATCCGTTGAGTTATTTAAACCATCTGCCCATAATGCATCGGAATCGCCTACATGTCCGATTGACAGCTTTGTTGCCGAGAGAAAAAGGTATGCGAAAATACTGATCCAAGCACCTTTTTCCCCTCCTTTTATATTAGGTTGGTTCATTAAACTACCCCCAAGAACTGACGTAATGTATCTATGTTTTAGCGAACCTATATTGGTCTAGTAAAAGTTTCAAGTTTATAAGAAGGTCATGTTATCAGTATGTTTCCTATCTCCAATAATATGAGCAAGTTTCATCTTGTACGTTTTGTAAATTTTCATTGCAATTATTCGAAAAATTTAGGATAATATTAATAAAGGAACAAAGGGGCATATCCAATGAAAAAGGAAAAGGTAGTTTACCGCTTTCATCCGTATAAAGGAAAGGTCCTGATTGCTAAAAGAGAAATATCCTTTGAAATTAAGCTGTCATCACGGTTATTCTTAGATGAGTTATGCTTTAACTGGAATAAGAGAATGCTTGAAGAAAGAATGAATCAATCGATTCAAAAAGGAAATAAGGACGAATTTACAAGCATTCGTAAAGAATATTTACATTATATTTGGGAATAAATCTACTGTGCATCAACAGCCTTGCCGACGTTTGGTGAGGCTGTTTTTATATCAGGTAGTAATGAGTAACTAACTTTCTCAGCCTATCTTAAAAAATATATAAAAGGTAATTAAAGGGGATAATACGATGAATTTAAATGAAACAATCATAAAAAGGCAGAATCGAATATTACTGTATATTTTACTTATTGCATTTTTACTAGGACTTGGAGCGGAACTTGTCGTGATGGCACCTTTAGGAAATTTGTTAGCGCTTACGATTGGCGGAGGTATCGGTATCGGGTTAATCGCGTTATTAAATTATAAAGCAATATTTACGAAGGCGGTACCATATATCGCTATTGTTTGCTTAACAGGTGTGTCACTCGTCGTTATGCTCAGCTCAGATTATGTTACCAATATGTTATTTACCTTCTTTCTTCTGGCTGTTGCAGCTGTATCTTTATCGAAGGCGGTGCTTACAACTGGGGGAGTTTTGGGACTAATTTTATTAGGGTTCTTTATTTCTGTAAAGGGTGAACTAGTAGGGTTTGATACAAGAGCAGCAGCAATTACAGTCGTGTTTTTCGCATTAGTATTTCTTGTGTTATTCATTCAAATTCGAGTGACCAGAGGTTTTATCCAATCGATGCAACAAACAGTAACAGAACTCAGAGCTAAATCGGTACAGGAAAAGGAGCGAGCAGCAAATGTTCGAGAAGGCGTTCTTCATGTTAGAGAGCAAATGGCGATGATGGAACAAGATAGTAGCATGAACCAAAAGCAAATGAGCGAGATGCTAGCAGCGTTCCATGATATTGCGAAGGCAAGTCAGGAACAAGCGGAGTCTGCTTCCGGAATATCTGAAGCGACGAATTCGAATCATAAATTATTAGAGAAAATGATGGTATCGTTTAGTAAAAGTGTAGAAGATGGTGAAGATTTAATCCAATTATCAACAATGGGACAAGAATCCATCCAATCCTTGACGGTAACGATAAATGACTTTAAACAGTCGTTTGAAAAACTAACAGAGAACATGGAAAGTCTTGTTCATCGAATTGACGAGAATAATACATATGCAGCAAAAATACAAGGTATTGCAGAGCAAACTAATCTTTTAGCTCTCAATGCAAGTATTGAAGCTGCCCGTGCTGGGGAGTTTGGAAAAGGATTTTCGGTAGTAGCTTCAGAAATTCGTAAGCTTGCCGAAGTATCACAGCATACTGCCAAGCATATTAGGGAGAACATGACGATGATTGAGCATGCTGCAAAACATACTCAATCTGAGGTAGCTCAAAATAAAGAGAAATTAATGGTAAGTACGGAGCGTACATTAGTCGCTAAAACAAATTTTGAAAAAATAACCGAGCAATTACATAACTTCATTAAGTATTTGAACTATTTAAATGAAAGTGCTGGTGAAATTAAAGATTCTTCCGAGCATATTGATCAATCCGTGGATCATCTAGCTTCTATCATTGAGGAAACAACAGCTACAATTGAAGAACTGGAAGCAATGGTGGATGAACAGGTTAATCGAATGGCTAATTTTGTTACTGCCATTGAGTCGACAACTAAAGCTGCTGCCTCATTAGAGAATGCGTAAAGAAGCTAATTTGCTCCATAGTTAGCGCATGGATTCTTAGTGTGTGGAAAAAGGGAAGAAGTGTAACGAAAAGTTACTTAAGGAAATGACTTTTATGTTACCGTACAGTCTGTTGTACGGTTTTTTTGAGGAGGGACATATATGAAGCGATTAGTCATTATCACCGTTGGGAAAACACATAGTGGTAAAACAACATTTGCTCGAATGTTAGAGAAAAGATTAACCAATTCAATCGTAATGGACCAGGATAATCATGCAGCTTTTTATCAATGAGTATTATGAAAAACTTCAACCGAAACAAGGACCAAATACGTTAAAACATGCTATTTCCAAACTAATAGTGGATTACACGGTAGAGCATACCAACCATCATCTTATTATTTGTAACTCAAACCGTTCCATTTATGACCGAAACTACTTAGATGAATTATTTCCAAAGGGTGATTTCACTCGGATTCTAGTTTCTTTTGATATTCCAGATGAGATTCTCCTAGCCCGTATTCAAATCGTAATACGAATATATTTCGTAAAGTGACGAATTTTGAAGAGGTATTAGCAAGACAACAAGCAGACTCTAAAAGAAAAATGTTAGAAATCCTACACAAGAAGAAGCGGATTATTTGTTTGTGATAAAAGACAGTGAGGAGTGAGGAAGTTATGAAGGTAGTGGAAGAAATACGCCATATTGCAAATTTAGTTTGTTGATAATGCCTATCATAAGGAGGACAAGTGCTGTCCATGGCTTGGAAAAGGAAAAGATTTATAACGAAATTCAGATTGCATATCCGTGTTTTTTATGAACTTATCGATTCTTTTCCTTCTCCTGGTATTTCGTTACTAGGCCATGTATTATCCGGGAATAACTCCACCTTTGTTTGAAAGGTTATGAATTTGTAAGTAATCTCTCCTTCTTCAACCCTACTGAAACGGTAACAATGATACTACAAATACTAGTAGCAACGCCAAGAAGTCCTAAAACGATAATTGGAACACTAGGAAGGATTAATCCTACTAGGATTAGACCGAAAAAAGTCAAAACAATAAACCCTTGATAAATAGCGGAGATAATCTTTACTGCAAGATGATTAAATAACGATAAAATTAATGGTGGTAAAAATAACACGATTAGCATTCCAAGAGATGTCCATAGACCGACTGGATCATCGAATGAAACGGTATTAGGTCCTGTTGGTTTGGAAGCCGCTATCAATAAAGTAACAATTGCTAACACCAGGGTTAATAGCAACATTGAAATTTTTTTTAACAAGGTGAATCCCTCTTTTCATTTGGTTCATTATTCAGAGTGGCTAGTGGAAAGTAGCATTTAGCTGGGAACTATTCTCCCGCCACTAAAGCGTAACTGCTTAACATTTCTATAATAATCCTCGTAATGGTAATGGATTACTAAATTTTTCCTGTAATTATATACTACCATAAATTTCAAATAAACAAAGTAGGGAAATTATATAGAATAGTCGATAAAATAGGGGCGTTATAAGGCACAAAAATTAGTGGGATAGGTGAAAAAAGTATGACATGGATGATTTGGGAAATTAAACCGAAGAACTAGGGAATAATTTACAAACTAGTTCCAGAACTATTCGTGGATTCAAGTAAAAGGATAGGGCATACGTAGATATCCTTAGGTACACTTGTGTTTACTAGTCGGGCGCAAGCTGTCTTTGCGCGGGCTTATCTATTCTTTTTTCGGTCGCAAGCACTCCTCTCCTGGGCCCATCTAAAACCTCCTCGACAAAAGATAGCAGGAAGGTTTACTACATCTAGTACTCTTACTCATTAGCCGTCCTACTCTGAATAGTACTATTTTTCCAAAGTAGGGCGGACGATTCTTTGCTTTTCTAACTTAAAAAACGTTGTTACATCCTAGTTACGGATTTAAATAATCGGATCACAAAATTGATTTTGCAAATTACGATTTAAAGGTAACCCCGTATCATAAGAAATATCCCCAATTGATACCGCTAATTCCTCCAACTTTGTGCCATCGTTTTGCCAATAGCCTATTACTTTCTTCATAATCTCAACCGCTTCAATTCTACCCTGCTCATATAAATCAATAAAGCTTTTCTGACTAGGTTCATTTGTTGCAGGATGGTACCACGTGTTATGTTCTAAATTCAAATAATCTTTATGATCTAAAATTGGCTGATGAGAAAAAGAGGAGACCATAGAATGGAGTAGTTTATTTTTCCACCCATGTGGATCTGCTAAGATTTTCAGTGCTAATTTCATATCATTAAATGATTTAATAATATTCTTCCTTGTGTTCTGTTCCTGGTTTGGAAAGTGCTTTTTGATTGTTTGATAAAGCAATTCTGCTATGTCCGTTTTTAATTGCTTATTTAAATGGATTTCCTTATAAACTGGTGTTTTCCAGGTTTTTAGGTTTTTATACCGTTCCATCATCAATGTATCAATGATAATTTCCAATTTAGAATGATTATTTCCTTCATACCCAGCTTTATAATGGATATATGGATGTGCATTTCGATCTAATATATGGTGTGTCACAAATCCAAACGTATAATATTTTAGTTCATCAGATTGTCCTTTAACAGAACCGATTAAATCGATAAGGAATTCGCCACATTTTTCAGTATGCAGGAGGTTTCCAATATGATTAACGGAGCCATCTTTTTTCCATGGCCAAAAATTGAAATAAAAGAATGGGTCAGGACCTTGTGCACCTAAGTTTAAAATATAGCTATTTTTGGGAATTGACTTCGTAACACCTATTGAGTCAATTACTTCCTCACAAAAGAGCATATGGGTCCAAATATTAGGCATATAAAGTCCTCCTAATAAAAATAATGATATTTCCATTATAAGGGCAATCCAATTTAATAGGCATTACAATATTGTGAATTAATCTGGATACACATAAAAATATAACTTTTTGTTAATGGAGTAATGAATTTAATTCTCATTTTTAAAAAATTTGGTACAATAGAGTAGGAAAGACATTCATTACTGGGGAGGAAATACATATGGAATATCGTATAGAACATGATACACTGGGGGAAGTGAAAGTTCCTGCTGACAAGTACTGGGGTGCTCAAACTCAGCGCAGTAAAGAGAACTTTCCAATTGGAAATGAAACAATGCCAACTGAAATTATAAAAGCGTTTGCAATCTTAAAGAAAAGTGCTGCCAAAGCAAATAGTGATCTTGGATTAATGGAGCAAAAAAAGGCAGAAGCAATTGAATATGCTGCTGTACAAATTATTGAAGGTAAATTAGATGAGCATTTTCCACTTGTAGTATGGCAAACAGGTAGTGGTACACAATCGAACATGAATATGAATGAAGTGATTGCTCATGTTGGGAATAAATGGTTAAAAGAACAAGGTAGCGAGCTTACACTACATCCGAATGATGATGTAAATAAATCACAAAGCTCTAACGACACATATCCAACTGCCATGCATATTGCGGAAGTATTAAAGCTTGAAGATGTTTTATTACCAGCATTACGTCAGTTAAAACAAACATTTAAAACAAAAATGGAAGCTTTTGCGGATATTGTTAAGATTGGTAGAACACATCTACAGGACGCAACACCATTAACACTTGGACAAGAAATCAGTGGATGGCATCGTATGCTAGAGAAATCGGAAAGTATGATTGAATCTAGCTTACCTTACTTAAAAGAATTAGCAATTGGTGGAACAGCTGTTGGTACAGGATTAAATGCACATCCAGAGTTTTCTGAACGTGTTTGCCAAGAAGTAAGTAATTACACTGGAAAAGATTTTGTATCTGCAAAAAATAAATTTCATGCCTTAACAAGTCATGATGAAACAGTCTATGCCCATGGTGCATTAAAAGGGCTTGCTGCGGACTTAATGAAGATTGCAAATGATGTTCGCTGGTTAGCTAGTGGTCCGCGCTGTGGAATTGGTGAAATTACTATTCCGGCAAATGAACCAGGAAGCTCTATTATGCCAGGTAAAGTAAATCCAACCCAAAGCGAAGCGGTTACGATGGTCGTGGCTCAAGTAATGGGAAATGATGCGGCAATTGGTTTTGCAGCGAGCCAAGGAAACTTTGAACTAAACGTATTTAAACCAGTCATTGCCTATAACTTCTTACAATCATGTGAGCTATTAGCTGATAGTATGCTGTCATTTGATGAGCGTTGTGCACAAGGAATTGAGCCAAATTTAGGGCAAATCGATAAATACCTTAATGATTCACTTATGCTCGTAACTGCTTTAAACCCTCATATCGGGTATGAAAATGCAGCTAAAATCGCGAAAAAAGCATTTGCAGATAACGCGACACTGAAAGATACTGCGATTGAATTAGGCTTATTAACTGCTGAAGAATTTGATCAATATGTGAATCCGAAAGAAATGACTCATCCAAAATAAAGTAAAAGGAATCCCGTCAAGTGGGATTCCTTTTTTAGTAGTGTGCCAGGCATGCACACATTCTCTAGGGTTGAAGTCCTGAATCACGAAGGCAGTAGTAGTGATTAGCTTAAGACAAGGGTGTCTAGGGTGACCTAGAATCTGAAGGAAGTCAGCGGCAAATCT
>NZ_JBCPXV010000021.1:0-68514 GCF_039581225.1 Ornithinibacillus proteolyticus
AGCGTTCGTCCTGAGCCAAGATCAAACTCTCCAAAAAAGTTTGTCTACGATTGACACCAATCAATCATAGGTAATTCTTAGCAAAGAAGCTGCTAGCTTCTGTAATTCTTTAATAGAAAAAACAGGGTATGTTTCTTCTTGACATACTGGTTGTTTTGTTCAGTTTTCAAGGAACAATCATTTTGCTTTGTCGTTTTTAGCGACAAGATATAATTTAACATGTTTACCACACAATGTCAACATCTTTTTTGAAAAAACTTTTTTGAAGTTGTATTCGACAATGTTTCGTATGTGACAACAGAAATTAATATACCATAGCTATAAAATAAAATCAACGGTCTTTTTCAAAAAAAATCTCTTCAGAAATTTTAGTATACTAACATTGTATTATATGTAAAACAGGACTAAATGGTACCTTATTCATTCTGTGTCTTCTTTGGTATGTATCGCATACATTCTTGTTCACTAGCTACTCTTCTTAATAACTGGAACAATACTTTATACCGTTCTTTCATGGCACTCTTCACCATATTATCAATTCTCGTATCATCTAAATCAAAAATGATTTCATCTAATTCTCTTTTTATCAAATACTCTAGTTCCTTTTGTTCGGTCTGATTAATCATTAATCCTAGCATATTCTTTCACCTCATCATCATTCGGCAAATTTCACTATAATTCTTGTTACTATATACCTTCGTTTTTATTTAGGCAATATGGGGGTATTTTATATCGTTCTCACTTTTAATGAATTTATTCAATCGAAATTAGCAAATCTCCAGACAGCTTGTTCATATTTTATCGTTCCCTTCATAAGATGTATTGATAGCTTGTTTCCTTAGGAGGGTAAGTAATGAATCATTTTTACGTATGGCGTTTTAGTCGGATAAAAAGATGGGCGCTTGTAGCTATACTAGCTTTCTTCACTGCTGGCTTTCTTTGGTTTGAAAGCAATGGCGTTTTTTCTGTTTTCTCAAAGAATGAGGCTGTTGCTTTAACAAAGGGAAGTTCCAAGGAACCGAATATTGCCTTAACCTTTAATATTAGCTGGGGCGAAGAGAAGGTGCATGATATTTTAAAACAGCTGGAAGAGCATCAAGTACAAGCTACCTTCTTTGTAAGTGGTGAATGGGCCGAAAAACATCCAGACATTTTGAAAAAAATATCCGAAAGTAAGCATGAAGTCGGTATGCTAGGATATCGTTATAAAAGCTATTTAGACCAGGAAATCGGCCAAGTTAGGAAGGATTTACAATATGCAAAAGAGGTTTTTGGCAAGTTAGGTTATAAGGATCTAGAGCTTGTTCGTGCACCACATGGACACTTCAATGATGAAATAATTAAATTAGCAGAAGACATGGGACATAAAGTGATTCATTGGAATATTAATCCGCACGATTGGCAAAACCCAGGAACCCAGAGAATCGTTGATCATGTCATGTCAGAAACAAGTAATGGGGATATTATCCTTTTACATGCATCTGATTCTGTAAAACAAACCGCAGAATCCTTGAAGACCATTTTACCAGGATTAAAAAATAAAGGATTTACCTTTGTAACGGTGTCAGAAATAATCAATCAAGCCCACGCAGAATCTAAAATAGTGGAATAATGAAAAGTTTCTCAAGCTAAACAACAAAAAATCCCTAAAAAAAACCTGATGGACTTAGAACAAGCCCATCAGGTTTTTCTTCGATTTATTTAGCTGTTTTCCCCTTTTTATCCGGACTGTTATGAAGACGATGCAGGATTAGTAGCTGGTATGTATTACATGCAAGTAATGTTAATACCATAATTAATGAAAACTCGACACCAACAAATCCAATTCGTAAAGCCGGTACCCATTCAACCACTGTAAATACAACCATGAAGAATAAAGCAGGTATAAATGCATGCTTTTTCGTTTCTTTCGCTTTTATTTTGGCAATAATCCATCCATAAATGAATAAAGCTAAAGCAGCCAGTATAAACCAAATGATGGATACTTCACCTTCTGCATTTTTATAAGGGAAATAAACTAAATCAAAAAGAACGAATGCGATTAATACAATCTGTACTGTCGGCCAGAATGAACGGAAGATGCTTAGACCTAATCTATGTACATACAAGTACGCGAAGAAGCCCGTTTGACTTACAGCACTGTACAACATTCCATGTCCTATAAAGAAAAGCATAACGCCTAATAATCCAATAAAATTAAACGGCTGCAAATTCTCTGTATAGGCACCACTAACATTCACAAAAAAACTAACAATTAGCCCAACGAGACCACCTAATGCTAATGTTTTTAAAAACAAGTTTACTACTTTGCGACTATTCAATTGAAATGTCCCCCTGATATAGTATAAATCCAAAATCCGCTTACATAATTGGTATTTTATCATGAACAACATCTTTTTTCCTTTATCAAGTGCATATTTTTACTTATCTCATCCATATTAAAGGATAAGTGGAAGGAGGATTTATCATGCTACGTGTGGTCTACTTACCATTAATTAGTGGATTGCTTTTATTAATGAGTGCATGTGGAGGGGAAGCAGCGCCAAAGGAAACGGATTATGATACAACCAAAAAAATGATTGTTGATATATTGCAAACCGAGGATGGAAAAAAAGCCCTTGGAGAAATATTAGCTGATGAAGAGATGCAGAAACAGCTCGTTATTGACTCCACTACAGTAAAACAGGCGATTGATGAGACCTTATCATCTAAAAAGGGCGGCGAAATGTGGAAAAAGCTATTTGAAGACCCTAAGTTTGTTGAAACATTTTATAAATCCATCGAAGAAGATCAGAAAAAGTTGATGAAGGACTTAATGAATGATTCGGAATACCAAAAGCAAATGATGGATTTATTACAAAATCCGGAAATGACAGAACAGCAAATTCAAACCTTAAAAAGCCAACAATTTCGCGCACACCTAGAAGAAACCATCCAGCAAACCTTAGAATCACCAATATTCCAGGCACGAATACAAGAGATATTACTAAAAGCTGCTGAAGAACAAAGTAAAGGCGGTGGCCAAGGCGGCGGTAATCAATCTGGTGAGCAAGGTGGTCCTGGTGGCGGTAATCAATCTGGCGGTGGATCTAGCGGGTCCGGTGGCGGAGCGGAATAAACTAAAAGATAAAAGGTCAGCTCCCATTTTTCAGGGTGCTGACCTTTTCCCTCTTTATTCTTCTACTTTGGCAATAACTTTAGCTGCCATTTTATGGTACTCTTTGCCATTTGGGTGGTCTTCTTGATACACGGATGGTGCAAATACATCCTCTTCTTCATAAGGCTGTTGAATTGGTAATTGTCCAAGCACTTTGGTTTTTAATACTTCCGCAAGCTTCTTACCGCCACCTTGTCCAAATACATATTCCTTTTCTCCTGTTTTTGGACTCTTGTAGTAAGCCATATTTTCCACAACACCTAATATTTCATGCTCTGTTTTCAATGCCATTTGACCAGCACGAGCTGCTACAAATGCTGCAGTAGGATGTGGAGTTGTTACGATTATTTCCTTACAAGATGGTAAAAGTTCATGCACATCCATAGCGATGTCCCCTGTACCTGGAGGAAGATCTAGTAATAAATAATCTAGGTCTCCCCATTCTACCTCTTTAAAGAAACTATTTAACATTTTACCAAGCATTGGTCCACGCCAAATAATCGGGGAATTGTCTTCAACAAAAAATCCCATGGAAATAACCTTAACACCAAACCGCTCCACTGGAATAATCTTCTCTCCACGAACAACCGGTCTTTCTTCGATTCCCATCATATCTGGAACACTGAAGCCATATATATCCGCATCAATAATACCGACTTTTTTACCGATTCTTCTTAATGCAACAGCTAGGTTAACGGTGACCGTTGATTTACCAACGCCACCTTTACCGCTAGCAATGGCAAGGAAATGGGGTTGTTTATTGCCACCCATTAATGCCTTTTCTTTAGCGCTTTCAATTGCAGGCTGGTATTTTTTTATAACTTCGTCGGGTAACTGCTCGAATCGCAGACCTACTGTAACGGCACCATTACGCTTTAGAATGCCTACTATTTCTTGTTGAAGCTGCATTTGTTCAGCTGTATTCGTCTTTCCAATCGCAGCCTTCACACTGATATGCTTCTTATCTTCCTTTATCGTTACTTCTTTAATTCCTTGTGTTTCTTCAAACGTTCTATGTAAAAAGGGATCTTTTACAGGATTCAGTAATTGTATTACTTCTTCTTTCGTTAACATTTAATCACCTTCCTATTAGCATGGATTAAGTAGTCCAAGGCTAGTATACCATAAATCACTAGAAATCTAAGTGATATGAATTTTGGAAGGAGTGATCCAATTCTTATTCTTCCTCCACCTCAGGTTCTTCGGTGACATAGCGCAAAATCCCCTTATAGATACTTGCCGCCATTTGACGTTGGTACGTATTTGTTTTTAGTAATTCCCTTTCATGTACATTAGAAAGGAAACCAATTTCCACTAGTGCTCCTGGTACCTCGGCATGCTTTAATAAATAGAGATTATTCACAGCTAGTGCACTTCGGTTCGTATTTTCTAAATTACGGATAATTTCAGCTTGGATCATTTGTGCTAAATGCTTTCCCTCATCCGATTTCGGAAAATAGAATGTTTGTGCTCCGCTCCATTTGGTTGAGGGAATGGCATTTAAATGTATCGTTAAAAAGAGGTCCGCATCATGTGAGTGGATAAACTCCATTCGCTTTCTAATATCCTCTGCCTTTCGCCTCGATAAACCTTTCGTATTTTCATCCGCTAAATCTGTATCGGTTTCTCTTGTTAGATACACTATTGCCCCAGATTGCTGTAAATAGTTTCTTAACTCTTTCGATACCTCTAGCGCAATGTCCTTCTCTAATGTATCATCACTACCAACTGCTCCTCCATCTGGTCCGCCATGTCCTGGATCAAGTACAATGGTTTTCCCTGCCAGAGGTAAAGAAAATCCCATTGTTTCCTCTACATCTGGTAACGGCAATTTGATCAGTGCAAAAAGAATGATTAACCCAATAATCCAAGCAACAACTTTCCCTAATCGATTCATTCCATTCTCCCCTTTATTTATCCTCATCCTATTTTATGGGACAAGTAATCGGTTTATGACTTTGGAATGAATCGATAGTACATGCATTAGAAAAAGTCCGGTAAATACGTTTGCTGCCTTGGTATCATATCCTCCAATTTATTAACCGCTTCGATATTTCCCTCGATTAACCCTAACGCAAGTAATTCTGTCGGCCTTTTATACCCTAAAAACATTGTCGTAAATGCTTGAATATTACAAGTAATATCTGCTTTTCCTTTACCTTTCATATGGGTACAGGTCATTCCCTCCTGACGAGGATTTAGTACATACACCCCCGTATTAACCGGTAGAAACTCATCTTCCACAAAAAGAGATACAGAAGAATGTGATCCCTCAAATGGATATGGCGTAAGAAAGCCCTTTACATCAACTACCCTCGCCATAAAGTACGGATTAACCTTTGTTTCGAATCGTGGCTCCTTAAGGAGAAGTGGGATATTATCATTTTCTGGTACAGTGATTTCAACATGCTCCGCCATGGAATCATGATTACCAATAAACTCCATTAATAGCTTTAAGCCAGTTAAGGATCGATAAGCAATTTCACTTACTTTAAATAGCTTATCCTTAACATGAAATAGAATATAGCCCTCCGGAACACGATTCTCATTATAGGCTACCGCAATTTGATGATGGTCTTTTAGTACACGCTGCTTCCACCATTTTTCATCCCGAATAAGGGCTCCAGTATAGTTCCCTATGTACTGGCTATACAAATTATCTAATAAGTCAATATCGACTTCCGTTCTTCTCACATATCCAGAAGCATCCCAATTTCGCTTTAACTTCTCGAATGGGATTTTATATTGTTTTTTATTAAATGTAACTTCATACCCATATTTCCGATAGAACGGAACGGAGAAGGGGTGAAGGTAGGATAATACTTGTCCGTTTTGGTGCATGTGATTTAATGCGTTTGCTAATAGGTTCTTTACCATGCCATTTCGTCTAAATTCAGGCCACGTAGCAACAGATGCAACGCCTCCCATTTGCATCGATCTTCCATGGATAGATACTGCTAAAGGAATTAAATGGAGTTTAGCTGCTAGTTGGCCCTCCTCCATAACTCCCCAAATCGTATGACGCTCCGCTTCCTCTCGCTTTGCTTTTAACTCCGCTTCTGATAACGTATATTGAAAAGCAAACTGTGATAGTTTGAAAATTTCACGATAATGTTCCTTAATATTCAGCTCTTTGATCATCTGGGATTCCTCCTAACGAATGTATTGCAAATATATTATAACAATTAAGACAAAAGAGATGCTGACTAAAATAATTAGTGAGGCTGGGACAAAAGGATTAATCTTAATGTAAAAACCGAATGATGAGCAAAGACCACGCTCCGGAAATATACTTGCGGTTCGCGGGCGGCTGGTGAGCCTCCTCGTGCTACTACTTTAGGGGTCTCAACCGTGCCCTTTCCTCCCGCAGGAGTCTACGTATATTTCCGGAGCTAGTATCCGTGTATCATTCGGTTTTACATTTAAATCTTTTCGTTATGTCCCAACCTCATTATCCTAGGGACCTGCGCTAAGAAAAACATTTTAAGTATGTTACCTCACCATAATCCCCATTAATATATGCTTCGTTCTCTCTTCATAATTCCCAATCTCCAACCAAGGCACCTGCTTAATCTTTAGAGGCGTGAAGAACGGCATACCATTGTACGAGAATGGAATCGATTCATCCGTAACAGAATCTCCCGCTTCCAATCCACTAACAATTTCCAATTTGTTATCCATCATAATGCCAGTATGCACCGGAACTAATTCCAATGTTCCAGCCTCAGTCAACTTCCACACTTGATTATGATTTACCATAGTTGGATCAACCGTATTGGCATTCAATGATTCATTGACGGTTATCGTTAAATCAGCATGATACCCCGGTAATACATCCAAGACTTCTTCATCCGTAAAAGTCACTTCAAACGGATAAATACTAGCCGTATCCACATTTACTTCATACGGCGCATCTTCCACATGAGAGATAGTACCTTGCAATACTTGTCCACTTTCCTTTAACAAAATATCGACAGGTTGCTCCACATCAATGTCAACCCTTACAGATTCATCAACATTTCCCTTCACATGTAAGGCTGTTTCTTCAATACTTATTAACGGATCATTTAATGTGGAAGAAAGTTCTTTTATTTTTCCCTCAACCGGACTTTCCACTGTAATGACAGCACCAGTCGCCTTTAAATCATCTAATTGTGATTGAATCATACTTTTTAGGTCTTGTTTGGCAGCTAACTCTTGTTCCTTTTGAATAATAAATTGCTCCTTCATCACTTCCGCTTCTACCGGTTCAGGTGGTGAAACAACTACAGTTGTCCCGTCTTCCTCGTTACTCCCTACAACTGGCACTGAAGGACCCGGTATCCGAAACGCTACCATCTCGGTAATCGCATCTTCAATCGCATCGATTTCACTATTCACTTTCTCTAACTCATACGTTAAATGAGCTTCCGTCGCCAAATAATCATGTACTTGGTATTGAAAAAGCGGGTCTCCAACACGTACCACGCTTCCTTCCTCTACTAGAAACTGATCAAAGCTTCCTAGCGCTTTGTCAAAGTACACATAGCTTTCTCCGGAGTAGTCAACAACACCATCTGCTTCTACCGTTTCAACAAAATCGGTTTGATAGACCTGCTCCCAATTCGTTACATACGCTTGTCTGACTACTTTTTCTCCATCATCTAACCAAACCAGTAGACTATTAATCCCGATAAACAAGATTATCGCTAACCATTTTATTCGTTTCTTCATGAATTAAACCACCCATTTATCATATGCATATCTGTAAGCGCGATTACAGCCGTAACAGTCCAAGTTGCTAGATGAAACAAGATGACCGTACTCCATATCCAGCCCTTATGTATACCAGAAAGCCTACTTAAGAATTTCACTTGAAAAATGATAATCCATAGCTGGAATAGGGAGCAAGCCCCACATAGATAAATCAAAAAAGAGATATCTGTTAAATAAGATGCGATAATCCCTAAGGAAAATGGTGATACAAACCAGTCAAGTCCAAAATAAATGGCCAGCGGAATCCACAAAATCCGCTCCAAAAGCATCATGAACAGTACAACGACTTGCATTAGTAAGAGTTTTTTATAAGGAATCTTTGTTACCCAATAATAGATTAAGGATGGGATAAATAAAACCATGCCTACAAGTGCTAATGAATACATAATCCTACCGATGATAAACCAAAACTTATATACCTCGTACTCAGCAGCACTTAATAAAACAGCTCCGCTAGATAATGTGGAGGATCCAATTCCCAATAAACTAGCGCCAGTATAAATCAAGACACTGAGAAGCGCTAATAAAGAAATTGTTTTCCATGGGTTGCGAATTTGTTCTGCTTTACCAATCCGGAAAATATGATCATCTACTGCGAATAATAGTTTAAAAATTTGTACCTGATAAATCATGTTTTCACCCGTTTCTGTATAACTTTCAGGGAGCTATATTTATCAATTTTACCGCACGATTCCACAAATATCCATTATTTTCAATAAATTTAAAATGAGAATAGTGCTTAAGTACCAAAGTTACATAAAAATAGTGCCAAGTATCCCCGAAATTTGCCACTTTACGGAGCTACTTGGCACACATAAACTATTTAGTTTGATTCCGTCTGCCACTTTTCTGATGTGGCTTCTTCTGTTTCTGGTTTTTTATTCAACATCTTTACTACATTCCAACCAACTACTGCATTTACAATCGCCATTAAACTAAACAAAAAGTAATCACCTTCCGGATCTGGAAGCATTAAATCCATGATTAGCCAACCTCCGGCAGTAGTAGCACCAACAAAAGCTCCAATACATAGGTTTCCGAAATCGACTCATTGCTTATAACCACCTTTAACTCTATTAGTAACTCGCATAAAAATTAACAGATATGTGTACAAACCCTCTTTTACTAACTTCTATATATAAACAAAGCATGCCTTATATCAAAGTAGAATGACCCTAAAGGATACATTTATGCCTTCATCGCAGGCCTTCTTCTAACCTAGTGAAACAGGAAATATTGAATAACCTATTCGAAGTACCTGGTAAACATTAATGTGCTCCGGTGGTTATCCTTTCCGCTTCTCCTCCTTTACGTTGCTTCCTATCAAGCATCCTTACAAATTGCCAACCAATCGCAGCGTTAACCAATCCCATTAATCCAAATAACAAATAGTCACCAATCGGCTCTGGGAGTAATAGATCCATGATCAACCATCCTCCAGCAGAGGAAGCACCTACAAGTCCTCCAATTATAGACTTACGGTATCGATTCATTTTTTGCACCACCCTTAATCGTTTTTATGAGTTACTTTCTATGAAGAATAAAAAAGTGGATAAATAGAACTTCTTGCTCATGTACTCTTCATGTTTATCCTATGTCTGAGCTAGCCATGAAATAACTAGAATTTGCTGTTGGCCTTGTCCACTCCATGGTTTGAGAATATCGGCCTTTACTTGAATCACCGGAATAATGATTGGTTTTATGGATAGCTGTTTCAGGGAAATCGGTTGGGAACATAACCGAGGTACTATTGGTAGAAGCGTGTCATATTTTGTCGAATAATATCATTTGATGTAATGATGGAGGGCTAACCTTAGTGGAGAGTGGTCTGTATTAGAAGAAATTGCGGCTCAACTATGGGAGTATAAGCTACAATAAGTAAAAAAAGAAAGTAATGTGTGTTTAAACTACCACATTACTTTCCTTTTAAAATTTGCCCCAATTTAATAATAGGAACAAGAATCACACTACATTTTTCATCATCAAGTGCCCTGTTCACCAACATTTGGTTCTCAACCAAACTTGGATTGGTAAGGAAGCAATAGGTACATCGATATCTTCTTCTGCTAAAGCTATTTTCGCATTGATTACGAATATACAGATGTTATAGCCGCTTCACTTTTTAAATTATTGCCTTACCAGTCATTTCCTCATAATCTTTGCACATGATTTCCCAAGATTTTTCAATATCTTCATCTAGTCCAAATAAACCACTACGCCCCACAATATAAATATCCGGACCGGCTGCATCAATTTTTCTAAATGATTTCCGATTAGATGATCCATCCATTTCTATGACATATTGATACCCTTTTTCTTCTCGTAGTTCTCTTAATGCTACAATTTTATCTAGTGTTGATTCGATAAAACGTTGCCCAGCAAAACCTGGATCAACTGTCATAATGATTATTTTATCTACTAACTCGATATAAGGGAAAATCGTTTCAATAGGTGTTTCTGGATTTAAAACTACCCCAGCTTTTAATCCAGCATCATGTATTTGATCAATCAACCGAAAAGCCAGACCATCCAGTACTTCTGCATGCATACAAATCCATTCACACTTAATATCCACTAATTGCCCGACCCAGAAGCTTGGATCTGTTACCATAAGATGGGCAGATATAGGTAGATCACTTATTTTTCGTACTTCTTCAATAAACCATGGAGATAAAGTAATATTCGGAACATAATGACCGTCCATAATATCAATATGATAAGAATCAACATGATCATTTAGGAAAGTGATCTGCTCTTTAAACTTATCTAAGTCCATTGTCATCAATGATGGTGAAAATTCTACTTTCTTCATATTCTATATATCCTCCTCAAAAATCATCATTCCCTCTAGAACTATTGGGTTTTGATTACCTTGCCAACATTTCTAAAGAATGGATATGCCTATTAAACCGTTCATGACACTTAGTAAATTTTTATATCATCTAAATCAATGTCTTCTTCTATTTCTTCTTGCTTATCCGCTTCCTCATCCGTCACATTTTTCTTAATTAACGCCAAGGTTAATCCTGTTACCAGAACATTGACTAATATAGCTACAGCACCTGTCCATGGTTGAGACATTGTTGGTAGCATCAATACTCCGCCAAATGGTACCATTGCATCTGCACCTAACAACATCGATACTGCACCACCCGCTGCTCCACCAACAGCTGTTGTAATCACACAACGTACAATATCATTCATAACAATTGGAATGACACCTTCCACAATGTTAATTACACCCATCGGAACCGCAGATTTTAAGGTCTCTGTTTCGACGTTTGTATAAATTCTCTTGCCAAACATTTTCGCTATAAAGTAAGCAAGTCCAAATCCAATTGGTGTTGCTGTATTTACTAACTGTAACGCTGTAATAGGTCCATTAATTCCTTCTGCCTGCATTGTCAGTACAAAGGCAAAGACAGTCTTGTTAATTGGACCACCAAAATCGACTCCACTTAATATACCTACAATGGCTCCAAATACTAACAATGAAGAAGCTCCCAAACTGTTTAATGCATTAGTTAAGAGCAATGTAAGACCAGAGATTGGTACACCAATAATATAAACCATGATTAAACCACCAATAATCGAAGTTAAAAATGGAACGATTAACGTTGGCATTAATCCCTTAGCCCACTTTGGAACTTTAAGATATTTTAGGATAGCTATTCCTAGATAACCCGCTAAGAATCCACCTAAAATACCACCAATGAAACCTGCACCAATAGCATTTGCTGTTAAACCAATGATAAAGCCTGGCGCGATGCCTGGTTTTCCTGCAATGGAGAAAGAAATCCCTGTAGCGATAACGGCAGGTAATAAACCTAAACCAGCTCCACCCATTGTCGCTAACGCATCCCAAATGGAAAACTCACCTTGTATTAATTCCGCTTGATTACTACCTCCAAAGGCCATCCCAATGGCGATTAAAAAACCCGCACCACAAACAATTGGAATTAAATATGAAATCGCTGTCAATAAATGGCCTTTAAGATTTAAAGCTTTTATCTTACTCATTCTCAAGCCCCCCTATATATTCAGAACCACCAAACCATCTTCAATCAACAATTTATTAGCAGAAGTTAATAAGTAAAAACATACCAGTAACATTTACTTCTATCTTTATGGATAAATCTCAAATGATGTAGGCTCTCCCGTATTTGGTAAGTGATTAATGGATTACTAGTCCAGTTCTTTCATTAAAATAGTTTAATTACATAAAGCTTCTTTTACGTCTTCAGCATTTTTCGACTGAAGCATTTTCTCGATGACTTCATCATTACCTAATTTTCTTGCAAATAAGGACAATAATTTTAGATGGGTTTGTGCGCCATCATTTTCTTTCCCAACAGCAAATAGAATGATTCCCTTTACACCTTTCCCGTCGAGCGTTTCCCAAGGGATTTCTTGCTGGGTGATTCCAATAGCTACGCCTATTTTTTGGACCGCATCACTATTACCATGCGGAATAGCGATATAATTTCCAATTCCAGTTTGACCTACCGCTTCTCTTGCATAAATATCTTTTAGAAACGCTTCAACATCATTAATGTAATCATTTCTTTGTAATACCTCTGCTAATTCTTGTATAGCTTCTTCCTTACTTTTCGCATTCATGTCGGTTTTGATTGTCTTTAGATCTACAATTTCTTTGACTTCCATCCCATTTATCCCCCATTCCATTGCTAGCTATTTCTTTTGGTTTACAACTTCTACTGCTTTTTCAATTAATTTATTTGGTGATTTTACAGCTATCTCTGTTGGAACCTCGATGATTCGCTTTCCTTCAAACCGTTCTCTTCCTGCAATCTTAACGTCTGCTGCTAGAATAACAATGTCTGCTTCAACGATTTGTTCTTGTGTTAATTCATTTTCCGTCCCAATGGTTCCTTGTGTTTCAATAGAAATGTCATGACCGGCTTTCTTTCCAGCATTCTCTAATTTCTCCTGTGCAATATATGTGTGTGCAATACCAACTGTACATGCTGCTACTCCTACTATTTTCATCATTATTCCTCCTAAATTTTTATAAGTTCTTGATTAAACGCTTCCTTGTCATTACTACACAATAATCGATTTAAATACGCTTCATCTGCTAATGTTCGAGTGAACAACGATATTCTTTTCTTTATTTGCTCCTGTTCATTTTCTTTTAATAAAATGACAATGAATAAACGGATATCCTTTGTCTGTTCATCCCAGGATTGTATAGGGTTTGCTAGATGGATAAATACGATTTGACTCTTCTCTATTAGGTCGCTTTCCATATGAGGCAACATCACTTGTTCAGCGATTAATATGCTCCCTACATTTTCTCTTTGATATAATTGGTTCACGATTTCTTCTTTTTGCGAAGGATTATCCCGGCACACCATGTCAGCGATAAAGGTATATACTTCTTCTTTAGTTTTTAACTCACAATTAAAACAAACGTGATAAAAAGAGTTAATATCCATGGTAAATCTCCTCTATCTTTCGCTGAAGTCTCTTCTGGTCATCCAGTGTAAACATAGCACTCACTAATAAACAATGGATTGGTATTTCTTCCTTAATATGAACCGTACTTAGAATTAACTCGGCATCTGCATATTTCTCTTTAATCATCTGCATGTTCTGTGAAGCTACAACATCAAGAATCTCTAACTCAGGGAATTTTCGTGATACCTTTGCCTTTAACAGTTCTGACGTTCCAATTCCTGTCGTACACATAATTAACGTTTTTATCGGATGTTGATATTGACCAGTTACGATCACCTTTGCAAAATAGAGTGTGATAAACCCATTTTCATCTTCATTAATTGCTGGTAGATTGAATTTTTTACTTACAAATTCGGATACATTCGTGACGCCCGAATAAACATCTTCATACGTTACCTTGATTTGACTTAACAAACTATTTTTAATCCGAATTTTATAGTCTAATCTATTAAGCATAGGTTTAATATGGTTAGCTAAATCTGTAAAAATAGACTCACTTTCGATAGCCATTCCTAAGTAAATACTCATCCCCTCAATATACGCTTCTGTCACTTGAATAACCTCTGGTGAAAATGTGGAGGTTTTAGCAAGGGACCCTTGCATTCTGGATGATACTAAATACTGATAAAGGAAATAAATCTCAATATCCGGTAAAGAACTGCCTAAATATTTTTCAATGTTGGTTACAATACCTTTAGCAATCGGATACAAAATAGGATCTCTTTTCATATTCTCCATTTCTTCCATTGAAGCCTTATCTCTAAAAAGTAAGGCAGGAACTTTTCTTAAGCGACTAAGTAATATATATAAATGGGAGAAAATGTTTACATTATATGGGTAGGGAATCGTGATATCTAAATCCTTTTCAATATCCCTTAGTTGGCCTAATATAAATAAAACATCGTATTGATTAAAGTTAAGTTCTTGATTCCTTTTTAAATCATCAATATCAATCGTATTAAATATTTCATTCATGTGCTTAATTGCTTTCCGAATATCTACTTCTTCCCCTAATATCGCTAGCTTCCTATCTTTTCGCTCTAAAACCAAATTGTACTTTTGCAGTTTTTCGCTCATAAGCTGTTCGTCATTAAAAATAACGGAATCCCCAACATAATAATCACTGTATAAATGGTATATATTGATAGGTTTAGGAGAGGACAACAATAATTCTTCCATAATGCGTTTACGTCTCTCACTTGGAGAAAAGTGTTTTTCCTTGTATTTATTATCACTTTTTTGATAATTGATAAAATTCTCGTAATCTAACTTATACCCTCTCCCTCTTTCCGATATAATTAAAGGGCTGTCCATGTACTCATCGTTAATTTTCTTTATTAAACGATAAACTGTTTTTTGAGAAACCTTTAGTTCTTCTACAAGTTCGTTCGAGGTAACGTAACCTTGACTCTTGGAAAGAAACATTAACAAATCATGTTCACGGTTGTTTTTTGAACTCACAGCCACGCCTCCCTTGTTATTAATCTTATCGTATTCTTTAGAAAACGCTTCCCTGGAAAATGACCGTTGCAACGGTCACTTTTTTGACCTTTTATATGGTCATTTTACTATCGCCTGATGAACGTGAAGGGAGGCAAGGATAATCATTTCCTTACCTCCCTTATAAATGGCCCAAACTGCTTTTGGCAATTCAGTATCATTTCTTGCTAGATTTAAGCGTGATTAGTAGGTATACTACCTTACATTTTATTTTCGTGTAAGAATAATTACGAAGCGTCTGTAACAAAATACAGCAACAACCCCGTGATATGTCCTAATGGTGGTATGATACGAACCTATAGAAAAAATAGCAAATAAAAAAGCTCCTTCAATTTGAGGAGCTTTTTTCAATTTGAATACACGTACTTCATAATCACACAATACAATCTTCCTACTAACTTCACCAGCTAGTGATAGTATACATTCCTTATTAGAAAGGAATATTGTGTTCATATACTCTTCCCTATAAGCTTTGTTTCATAGGCTTCCATACGTTTTAATTCTGGCATCCCTATCTATTTGCCTCCACCTGAATTAGTTTATATACGAATGGACCTATGAAACAGAAAAGGCTCCCAACTTAATATGTTGAGAGCCTTTAAACATTGAAATATTAACGTTTTGAGAACTGAGGTGCACGACGAGCGCCTTTAAGACCGTATTTCTTACGTTCTTTCATACGAGGGTCACGAGTTAGGAACCCTGCACTTTTAAGCGCTGGACGATAACCTGGATCTGCTTCTAGTAAAGCACGTGCGATACCATGACGGATAGCACCAGCTTGACCAGTAAATCCACCACCATGAACATTAACGATTACATCATATGTTCCTTGAGTTTCAGTAGCTTGTAGTGGTTGGTTAAGAATTAGAATTTGAGTTTCATATGGGAAATAGTCTTTTGCATCACGACCATTAATGGTTACATTACCAGTACCCGGTACTAAACGTACACGTGCAGTTGAGCTTTTACGACGACCTGTGCCGTAGTATTGTACTTGTGCCAATTGATTTACCTCCTTTTATTATCCGCGAAGTTCGTAAACTTCAGGTTTTTGTGCTGCGTGATTGTGCTCAGCACCTCTGTATACATGTAATTTCTTAGCCATTTTACGTCCTAAAGATCCTTTTGGAAGCATGCCTTTGATTGCAATCTCAAGCATTTGCTCAGGATATTTTGTACGCATTTCATCAGCAGTACGTTCTTTTAATCCACCTGGATGTCCAGAGTGACGGTAGTACTTCTTGTCACTTAATTTGTTTCCAGTTAGTTCAATTTTGTCAGCGTTAACGATGATTACATAATCACCAGTATCAACGTGTGGTGTATAAGTTGCCTTATGCTTTCCACGAAGGATTGCAGCAACTTCACTTGCTAGACGACCAAGGCGTTGGCCTTCAGCATCCACAACAAGCCATTTGCGTTCGATATTGTTTTCATTCGCCATGAAAGTTGTGCGCATGATTGGTTCCCTCCATATTTTTCATTCATAAATTTTTAAATGTTTAAAGTTCGTTATTCCTATATTTTCAACACAATTAGTTCCGGGGCTAATCGCGGTTTTAGAAATAAAATGCCATAGACCATAATATATCAAAATAGGGTAAATTGTCAAGAGTCTGGCAGATTTATTTATTGATATTTTTTTATAATTCATTGCAAAAACACTCTTTCTATTATACAGCATTTCTATCTAAAAAGAAAGGTGTCGATATTTCCCAGGAAATGTAGTGTTTTGTCAGAAATAATGATGCCTTAATAGCTTACTCTCCACAAGAATAAACCTTGAGCTGGAGCTGTTTTTCCGGCATATTTCCGGTCCCTTGCCTCTAACAACGTGCCAATATCAGAAGGGCTAATTTTCCCTTGCCCAACATCGATTAACGTTCCTACTAAGATTCGAACCATATTATATAAAAATCCACTACCTCGGAAAATAAATTCTATTTGCCCGTTATCTTGATTACATGAAACCTCATACAACGTTCTTACCTTATTCCCTTTGACAGTTGCCTTTGCTGAAGAAAAGGTGGTAAAGTCATGGGTTCCTTCTAAATAACGACAAGCTTCTTGTATTGCTTCTATATCAAGCTTATATGGAAAATGATACACATGATTTCGTCTAAAAACATCAGGATTCGTTGTATTTAATAAAAAATAACGATATTCCTTCTCCACTACATTGTATCTAGCGTGAAAATCATTAGAAACTACTTCTGCATGTGTCACATATACATCACTCGGTAATAAGGCATTGAGTGCCTTCCTCCAACTATTTCCCGGGATATCTAGATTCGTTTCAAAGTGAATGGTTTGTCCCTTAGCATGAACCCCTGTATCGGTTCTGCCGGATGCATGAATATGGATTTTTTCACCTTTGTGGATTTTTTCCAATGCATGCTCTAATTCTAGTTGAACGGTTCGTTTATCGGGCTGGACCTGATAGCCATGGAAATTAGTTCCATCATAGCTAATCGTACATTTAATTTTCGGCAAAACTGTCCAACCTCCAAACTATGAATAATTTCTCGTTAAGAATAGCCCAGCAATTACCAATAAGAAGAAAAGCAAAACAAAGATATCGATCTTATCAATTTTTAATTGCCTTAGCTTCGTTCTTCCCTCTCCTCCCTGGTAGCCTCTAGCTTCCATCGCCATCGCAAGCTCTTCCGCACGCTTAAACGCACTAACAAATAGCGGTACTAATAGAGGAACAATGGCTTTTAACCGTTCCTTCATTGGTCCAGTACGAAAATCCACTCCCCTTGATGCTTGTGCCTTTGATATCTTATCCGTCTCTTGTAAAAGGGTTGGGATAAAACGTAAGGATATCGACATCATGAGAGCTAGTTCATGTACTGGGAACTTGATTTTCTTCAATGGATGTAACATATCTTCAATCGCATCTGTGATCTCTATTGGTGTTGTCGTTAACGTTAATAGCGATGTAATCAAGATTAATAGGAAGAATCGTAGCGAGATTGCAAACCCCTGTATAATGGCTCCTGAGTATATTTTAAACCCAAATAAATCAAAAACTACGGAACCTTCCTTTGTTACAATCAAATGCAGGATAAAGGTAAAAATAATTAAGAACCATACTGGTGTTAATCCCTTCAATATAAAACGAAACGGGATTCTCGTGATAACAATCGTAATAATCGCAAATGCTGTCAAAATACTATAGCTAACGACATTATTAGCAAAGAACACAATAATAACGAATAAGAAGATGATCGTAATCTTCATTCTTGGGTCTAACCGATGCACTAAAGAATTTCCTGGGACATATTGTCCGATAATCATCATGTTATTCATCCGATTCAGCCCCCTTTAGTAATTGCTGAATCTCAACCGCAAGCTCTTCAACGGTTTGACGCTTGAAGGGGATGGTTAACCCAAATTTCTCCTGAAATGAGGTAATAAATTGAATAGCTTCAGGGACTTCTAATTGCACCTGATGAAGCGCTTCTCGTTGCGTAAATACCTCTTCAGGTGAACCTTCCATATATTTCGTTCCTTTGTTCATGATAATGACGTGGTCAGCGTATTTGACGGCATCCTCCATACTATGTGTTACTAGTATCGTAGTTAAGTTGCGCTCTTGGTGAAGCGTATAGAACATGTCCATTATTTCCAATTGACCTCTTGGATCTAGCCCTGCAGTTGGCTCATCTAAAACAAGAATCTCTGGCTTTATAGCAAGAACTCCAGCTATCGCAACCCGTCTCATTTGTCCACCACTTAGATCAAAAGGGGATCTTTCTAGTAAAGACTCATCCATTCCAACTGCAGGAATAATATCTCGTATTCGTTCCGCTATTTCTGTATCGGAAACCCCAAAGTTCTTCGGTCCAAACGCGATGTCCTTTTCGACGGTTTCATCAAATAATTGGTGTTCAGGATACTGAAAGACGACTCCTACTCGACTACGAAGTTCCTTTAAATTCTCCGTTTTTTTATCCGAATTAATATGAAAGTCACCAATTCGAACTTCACCTTTAGTTGGTGTTAACAGTCCATTTAAGTGCTGGAGTAATGTTGACTTACCAGATCCAGTATGACCAACTATCGCGACAAAGGATCCAGATGGAATATGAAAGGATAGGTCCTTTAACGCAGAATGAGCAAAAGGTGAGTTTGCTTGGTAGATGTAACTTACATCTTTGAATGTAATGTCCATAATTCCTCCAATAATTCTTCATGATTTAAAGGTTCCGTCGAGATCTCTAGCCCATTTCGTTTTAATTCATCTGCCAGTAACGCAATATAGGGAACATCTAAGCCGATTTTCCGTAACTCATCCTTTTTAGCAAAAACCTCTCGCGGTGTCGCCTCTTCCCATACCTTACCGCTATTCATCACGATAACGCGCTCTGCTTGTACTACTTCCTGTAAATCATGTGTTATCGTAATAAGTGAAATCTCATTCTTTGCTTGAATCTCTGAAACGGTTCGCATAATTTCTTTACGACCCTTTGGATCTAACATTGCTGTCGCCTCATCTAGGATTAGAACAGCTGGTTGAATGGCTAGCACACTAGCTATCGCCACTCGTTGCTTTTGTCCGCCTGATAGTCGATGTGGTTCTGTAAGGCGATAATCTTCCATCCGTACAGCCTTTAATACCTCATCAATTCTAGTGACCATTTCTTCTCTTGGGACACCTCTATTCTCCATTCCAAAGGCTACATCATCCTGAACAGTTGTCCCGACAAACTGGTTATCAGGGTTCTGGAAGACCATTCCTACTTGCTTACGAATTTCCCAGACGTGCTCGTCGTTAACTGGCATCCCATTTATTAAAATTTCCCCTTCTTGGGGATACAATAGTCCATTCATTAACTTAGCGATTGTCGATTTACCAGATCCATTATGCCCAATAATCGCTACCCATTCATCTTGATATATTTCAAATGAAACGTTCTCTAATACCCAAGGCTGCTCTTCTCCGTATCGAAACGATACATTCCTAAACTCTATAAACTTCTCTCTCATCTTTATTCCTCCTATTCTCTACGTAGCCTTTAGGTTACATCCATGTATGTATTTTACTACTTCTGTTGTTGAATGTTAATAGATAGGTGTTTAATTTAGCGAAGGGTGTCTGGGGAAAGTGGTTGGGGCTGACCTTACTTAGCTTAGTGAACCTAAAGCAGGATAATTAGCTTTCAACTATGCTTGTATAGCATAACCGTGTATCCGAAACATCTGCCCATTATATGGTATATTTCCCTATTACAGTTCTAGCGACCATCTAAAGGTTCGGATGCCTAATTTCCTCTATAACTAACCCTAGTTAACCACTTCATACCGCTTATATTACATGTATATTGCCCATTCAATCGAAACACGTGATCCACTTAACCTGAAATCCAAGCCCTTTTCTATACAAAAAAAGGGCTTGGATTTCACCTCGTGGAAGAGATCAAGTCCTGCCCTTAACGCGTATGGATTGATTAAACTAGCTCAATAATTGCCATTTTCGCTCCATCACCTTGGCGTTCGCCTAACTTAAGAACGCGTGTATATCCACCTTGTCTGTCTTCATAGCGCTTCGCTACATCATTGAATAGCTTTTGAAGAACTGTATCTTCTTCATTAGCCTCTTTGTTGTATAAGAAAGCAGCTGCTTGACGACGAGCATGTAGATCACCACGTTTACCTAATGTAATCATTTTGTCTACTACAGATCTAAGTTCTTTAGCCTTAGCTTCTGTTGTTTCAATCCGCTCATGAATAATTAAATCAGAAGCAAGGTTGCGAAGTAGTGCTAGTCGTTGATCTGTTGTACGTCCTAGTTTTCTTGCCATGGACTATCCCTCCCTTTCTTGAAACTCTAAAGATGTCCGATATTAATCTTCTTTACGTAAACCTAAACCTAAATCAGCAAGCTTAACTTTAACTTCCTCTAATGATTTACGACCTAGATTACGCACTTTCATCATATCTTCTTCAGATTTATTTGAAAGCTCTTGAACTGTATTAATGCCAGCACGTTTTAAACAATTGTAAGAACGAACCGATAGGTCTAATTCTTCAATTGTCATTTCCATTACTTTTTCTTTTTGGTCTTCTTCTTTCTCAACCATTATTTCAACATTCTGTGCTTCATCAGTTAAGCCTACGAAAATATTTAAATGCTCAGAAAAGATCTTTGCCCCTAAAGAAATCGCTTCTTCTGGACGAATGCTTCCATCAGTTGTAACATCTAAAGTTAATTTATCGTAGTTTGCACTTTGACCTACACGAGTATTCTCAACTTGGTAAGTGACACGTGATACTGGTGTGAAAATGGAATCAACTGGAATAACACCAATTGGTTGATCTTCATGTTTGTTTGCATCTGCTGGAACATAACCACGACCACGTTGTGCAGTTAATTTCATACGCAAGTTTCCTTTTGCATTTAATGTTGCAATTGGAAGTTCAGGATTCAATACTTCTACATCACTATCGTATGTTAGATCTGCCGCAGTAACGACTCCTTCACCTTGCACATCGATTTCTAATGTTTTTGGTTCGTCTGAATAGATTTTAAGGGCTAGCTTTTTCAAATTCAAAATGATTGTCGTAACATCTTCAACTACTCCATCAATAGTTGAAAATTCATGTAATGCTCCATCAATTTGAACTGACGTAACAGCAGCACCTGGAAGTGAGGATAGTAGGATACGACGCAAGGAGTTTCCAAGAGTTGTACCATAACCACGTTCGAGCGGTTCTACCACAAATTTTCCAAATGTAGCATCATCACTAATCTCAACCGTTTCAATCTTTGGCTTTTCTATTTCAATCATTCCATAATACCCTCCTTTAAAACGTCGAAACCCCGGCTAGAAAGTGATCTAACCGAAATTCCTCGGGATCGGCAGTTGGCGTTTCTGCACTACCTGTGTAATTTATCGTACGTTTGTCTTTGCGATGCTGTATAGTAAGGTCTTAATAAGAAATATATCTCCTCGCCCCTAAGGCGTGTTGCTATACCATCTTCTCATCATTTACCTTGGTGTACTTAAATTTATCTCTATTACCATCTATACTTTTAGTCATCATAACCCATTATAGACAGGGTGACAAATAATATACGTTTAAATTATACACGACGACGTTTTGGTGGACGGCAACCGTTATGAGGTACTGGAGTTACATCTTTAATAGCTGTAACTTCTAGTCCAGCTGCTTGTAGAGAACGAATAGCAGCTTCACGTCCAGCTCCTGGACCTTTAACTGATACTTCTAGAGTTTTCATTCCATTATCAACTGCAGTTTTAGCAGCTGTTTCAGCAGCCATTTGTGCAGCAAATGGAGTAGATTTACGAGAACCTTTGAAACCTAGTGCACCTGCAGAACTCCATCCAACAACATTACCTTGAACATCAGTGATAGTTACAATAGTGTTGTTGAAAGTAGAACGGATATGTGCTACACCAGTCTCAACATTCTTTTTCACACGACGTTTACGTGTATTAGTTTTACGAGCCATCTATTAGTTTACCTCCTTACATTATTTTTTCTTGTTAGCGATTGTACGACGTGGGCCTTTACGAGTACGAGAGTTGTTCTTCGTATTTTGACCGCGAACCGGTAAACCACGACGATGTCTTAGACCACGATATGAGCCGATTTCGATTAGACGTTTAATGTTAAGCGATACTTCACGACGAAGATCCCCTTCAGTTGTGTAACCATCCACCGCTTGACGAATACGTCCTAACTCATCTTCAGTTAGATCACGAACACGAGTATCTTCAGAAACGCCTGCTTCTTTAAGGATATCTTGTGCAGTTTTCTTACCAATACCATAAATGTATGTTAAAGAGATTACTACACGTTTATCACGTGGAATATCTATACCTCCAATACGTGCCATAAAAAATGCGCACCTCCTTCAATTATCCTTGTTTTTGCTTGTGTTTCGGATTTTCACAAATCACCATTACTTTGCCTTTTCGTTTAATGACTTTGCATTTTTCACAAATTGGCTTTACAGATGCTCTTACTTTCATCATCTTTACCTCCTTTTATATCGGAGCTCGCTTATTTATAACGGTACGTAATTCGTCCTCTTGTTAAATCATATGGAGAGAGTTCTACCGTTACTTTATCACCTGGTAAGATACGGATGAAGTGCATACGGATTTTTCCCGACACATGTGCCAAGACCGTATGACCGTTTTCAAGCTCTACGTTGAACATTGCATTTGGCAATGTTTCTGTTACGGTTCCTTCCACTTCAATTACATCATCTTTCGCCATCGCGCCTTACTCCCTTCTTTTAAATCAGTCACAATATTGTTCTAAAACAACATATAAACGATAAATTTTCATTTGTGACACGACCAGTTTCTAGAAGGCTGTTTTGGACTTCTGGAGACGTATAATCCATGTTCAATATGATGTTTACTCATTCTCTTTGGTCGAGATCATATTTACGTGTTCCCCATCTGCTACCAAGACACAACGATCATCAATCACTCAAACCGATAATGCCTTGTCGCCTCTTGCAAATTCGACAAACAAGACCTATTCGTGGCATCGAATCAGTTTCGCTTCATGACGTTCACCTAAATGAGGGTGGAATGTTAAACACAGGGTGTCATTATCCACATAGTAAGCATTAAAGCTAAACGACTCTTATTACTATGAAACAAATAGAATTGTCTATTCGTGCAGGGCCTACAATGAATTACTTTTCAATAATCGATTGAATGTCTTGAAAAACCTTATTGATATCTTGATCACCATCAACGGTTACAAGATATCCTCTATCTTCATAAAAGTCTAGTAACGGCTTCGATTGTTCGATGTTGATCGCCAAACGATTTTTAACCGTTTCTGGTTTGTCATCATCACGTTGAATTAACGCTGAACCATCAATATCACAGATACCCTCTTTTTTGGGAGGATTATATATCACATGATAAGCTCTACCACATGTTGGACAAATTCTACGACCGGATAAACGCTCCACTAATTTATCTTCTGGTACTTCTACATGTAATACATGGTCAATCGCTTGATTCATTTCCGATAAAAGTGCTTGTAAAGCTTCTGCTTGTGCAATGGTTCTTGGGAAACCATCTAACAAGAACCCTTTCTCACAGTCAGCTTTACTCAAACGCTCTTTTACGATTCCAATTGTTACTTCATCCGGAACAAGTGCGCCTTGGTCCATGAAGCTTTTAGCTTTCACACCAAGTTCTGTTCCTTCTTTAATAGCGGATCGGAACATATCTCCTGTTGAAATATGAGGGATGTTATATTTCTCGCTTATTTTATCTGCCTGTGTACCTTTGCCTGCACCAGGAAGACCCATTAACAATAGATTCAAAACTTTCCCCTCGCTTCATTGGCAAATTCTTACTTAATAAATCCTTTGTAGTGTCGCTTCACTAACTGACCTTCTAATTGCTTCATTGTTTGAATTGCTACACCTACAACGATTAGTAGACTTGTGCCGCCGATTTGAATTGATTGTGGAAGACCTGCAAGTTTACCGAATACAATAGGTAGTACGGAAACTGCAGCCAAGAATATTGCTCCTACAAATGTTAAACGATTGATAACACGAGTAAGATACGTTTCAGTATTTTTACCTGGACGAATTCCTGGAATATATCCACCCTGCTTTTGTAAGTTCTCAGCCATTTGCTCAGGATTAACTTGAACAAATGTATAGAAATACGTAAACGCAATAATTAGCGCCACATAGATAAGCATACCTGTTGTTGTTGTATAATCAAAGATCGATTCAATTGTATTAGCAACATTACCATCAAAGAATCCTGCAACAGTTCTTGGAGCCATAATAAAGGCAATCGCGAAGATTACTGGGATAACTCCCGCAGCATTTACTTTTAGAGGTAAATGTGTAGAATGACCACCAACTGGAGAACGATTTACAAGTTTCTTTGCATATTGAATTGGGATCTTACGTAACGCTTGTTGTACGAAAACAACACCAGCCGTGATTGCTATCGCAACTAAAGCTATTAAAGCTACAATAACGATATTGATAAACAGTTCATCTCCAGGATTTGTAAAGTACTGGGCATATAACTGTTCAACAGCGTTCGGTATAGCAGCTACGATACCTGCAAAAATGAGTATCGAAATTCCATTCCCAACTCCATTTGCAGTGATCTGTTCACCTAACCACATTAGGAATGTTGTTCCAGCAGTTAATACTAATGCGATGATAAGGAACTTCATTGGATCTGGATTGGCAATTAAGAAACCACCAGCCATGGCATTGAAGCCAATAGACATGGCTATTGCTTGAACGAATGCAAGGACCACTGTTCCATAACGGGTAACTTGGGCAAGTTTCTTTCTACCCATTTCACCCTGCTTTTTCCATTCAGTAAACTTCGGTACAACATCCATTTGTAGTAATTGCATAATGATTGAAGCTGTAATATAAGGCATTATCCCCATTGCGAAAATGGAGAAATTCATCAATGCCCCACCGCCAAATGTATCTAGAAATCCAAACACATTATTTTGCGAGTTCAAATGTTCAATTGCAGTTTTATCTGTGAATGGCACAGGAATAAATGTGCCTAGACGGAATACAATTAACAAAGCAAGTGTAAAAAATATTTTCCGTCTAATGTCAGCCACGCGCATAAAATTGGAGAATGTACGGAACATTAGATCACCTCTGTTTTACCGCCCGCTTCTTCGATTGCTGCCTTTGCTGAAGCAGAGAACTTATGAGCTTTAACGGTATATTTGTTTTCGACGGAACCATTACCAAGTACTTTAATACCTGATTTTACGTTCTTTACGACACCTGATTCTAATAATAACTCAGGAGTGATTTCTGTGCCGTCTTCAAATCGGTTTAAAACGTCTAAGTTCACTATAGCATATTCTTTACGGTTTATGTTCGTAAATCCACGTTTTGGTAAACGTTGGAATAAAGGCATTTGTCCACCTTCAAATCCAGGACGTACACCACCGCCAGAACGAGCGTTTTGTCCTTTGTGACCACGACCGGAAGTTTTTCCGTTTCCAGATGATGTTCCGCGACCTACACGGTTTCTCTCTTTACGTGAGCCTTCTGCTGGTTTCAATTCATGAAGTTTCATACGAGCACCTCCTCTTTACGCTTCTGTTTATTAACCTTCTTTAACCGTTACAAGATGAGATACTCGGTTAACCATTCCACGAACAGCCGGAGTATCATCAAGAACTACGGTTTGACGAATCTTTTTAAGACCTAGTGCTTCAACAGTTTTCATTTGTTTTTCTTTTGCACCTATTACACTGCGTGTGAGGGTGATTTCTAATTTTTTAGACATAGTGTTTCCCTCCTTATCCTAACAGTTCTTCTACAGACTTTCCTCGTAGTTTTGCTACATCTTCCGCGCGCTTAAGGTTAGTTAAACCATTCATAGTAGCGCGAATCATATTAATTGGTGTGTTAGAACCAAGTGACTTAGTTAAAATATCACCAACACCAGCAAGCTCAAGTACCGCACGAACCGGACCACCAGAGATAACTCCAGTACCTTCAGAAGCTGGTTTCATTAATACACGTCCAGAACCGAATTCTCCATGAATTTCATGTGGAATTGTTGTTCCAACGATCGGTACAGTGATTAAGTTTTTCTTCGCATCATCAACTGCTTTTCTAATTGCATCTGGTACTTCTTGTGCTTTACCAGTACCAAATCCAACATGGCCGTTCTTATCTCCTACAACTACTAATGCAGCAAAACGGAAACGACGTCCACCTTTTACAACTTTTGCTACGCGGTTTACCGCAACAACACGTTCTTCAAGATCTAATTTATTAGGATCGATTACTGTTTTCATCTGTGTCCCTCCTTTTACAATTAAAATTCAAGACCTGCCTCACGAGCAGCATCTGCTAATGCTTTTACACGTCCATGATAAAGGTAGCCTCCACGATCAAATACAACTGATTTATGACCTTTATCTTGGGCACGTTTTGCAATCAATTCTCCAACTTTAGTTGCAGCATCAACACTGCTAGTTGAATCAACGCTTAATTCTTTATCTACAGTAGACGCGCTAACTAATGTTACACCGTTAGTATCATCAATTAACTGTGCATAAATGTGTTTATTTGAACGATACACGTTTAAACGAGGACGCTCAGGTGTTCCGAAAAGATTTTTACGAACACGGTTATGTCTTCTTTTACGTGCAACATTTTTGTCAGGTTTTGTGATCATCTGGGTCACTCCTTTCTCGCCTAACTAACCTTACTTAGCAGTTTTACCTTCTTTACGACGTACATATTCATCAACGTAACGAATACCTTTACCTTTGTAAGGTTCTGGTTTTCTGATAGCTCTAATGTTAGCTGCAACAGCGCCAACTTTTTCTTTATCGATACCTTTAACAATCACAGAAGTGTTGTTTGGAACATCGATTTCAATACCGTCGATTGGATCTATTTCAACTGGATGTGAATATCCAGCGTTTACTACGATTTTATTACCTTGCTTTTGTGCACGATAACCAACACCGATAATTTGAAGATGTTTTTCAAATCCTTTCGATACACCTTCAACCATGTTAGCTAGTAGGCTACGAGTTGTTCCGTGTAATGAACGATGTGTTTTTTGATCACTTGGGCGTTCCACTGTGATCACGTTATCTGCAACAACAATCTTCATATCAGGATGAAATTCTCTAGTTAATTCACCTTTAGGGCCCTTAACTGTAACTGTATTTTCATTAAGTTTTACTTCTACACCACTCGGAATCTCAATTGGCTTAAGTCCTATACGAGACATTCCATGCACCTCCTCATCATAAAAAATTAATTACCAAACATATGCAAGTACTTCGCCACCAACAGCTTGAGCGCGTGCTTCTTTATCAGAAAGTACACCTTTAGATGTTGATACGATTGCAATACCTAAACCGTTTAGTACACGAGGTACTTCACCAGCTTTAGCATAAACACGTAATCCTGGCTTACTAATACGTTTAATACCTGTAATTACTCGTTCTTCATTTACACCGTACTTAAGGAAAATACGCAGAACGCCTTGTTTGTTATCTTCAATAACTTCATAATCACGTACAAAGCCTTCTCTTTTTAGAATATCAGCAATTTCAGTTTTAATTTTAGAAGCAGGAAGTTCTAACTTTTCATGTTTAACCATGTTCGCATTACGAATGCGAGTTAGCATATCTGCGATTGGATCTGTCATAACCATTAATCATTACCTCCTTCCCGAATCGGGGTTTACCAGCTTGCTTTTTTGACACCAGGAATTTGACCTTTATAGGCAAGTTCGCGGAAACAAATACGGCAAAGTTTAAATTTACGCATTACTGAATGCGGACGTCCACAACGTTCACAACGAGTATACTCTTGTACTTGATACTTTTGTGTGCGTTTTTGTTTCGCAATCATTGATTTTTTAGCCACAATTTTCCCTCCTTGTATTAGCTCATGTCTATTTTTGGAAAGGCATGCCAAGCTGAGCTAAAAGTTCACGTGCTTCTTCATCAGTATTAGATGTTGTTACGATAACAATATCCATACCGCGCACTTTACTTACTTTATCGTAATTAATTTCTGGGAAAATTAATTGTTCTTTAACACCTAGCGTGTAGTTACCACGGCCATCAAAAGCTTTTTTAGAAATACCACGGAAGTCACGTACACGTGGTAGAGATACCGCGATTAGCTTTTGTAGGAATTCATACATGCGCTCACCGCGAAGAGTAACTTTCGCACCAATCGGCATTCCTTCACGTAAACGGAATCCTGCTATTGATTTTTTAGCACGTGTAATCATTGGTTTTTGACCAGAAATTAATGCTAGTTCTTCAACTGCGCTATCTAGTGCCTTAGAGTTTTGAACTGCATCACCAACACCCATGTTGATAACGATTTTTTCGATTCCAGGCACTTCCATAACAGACTTGTAATTAAATTTATTCATTAAAGATGGTACAATTTCATCTTGGTATTTTTGTCTTAATTGATTCACCATGTTGCCCTCCTTTCACAGCACATACTATTTATCTAATGCTTCACCGGAACTTTTAGCGATGCGGACTTTCTTTCCATCACGCACTTCGTAACCAACACGTGTTGGTTTGCCGGTCTTTGGATCTACTGGCATCACGTTAGAAACATGAATTGGAGCTTCTTGGTTAAGAATTCCACCTTGTGGATTCTCTTGAGAAGGCTTAGCGTGTTTTTTGATCAAGTTAACACCTTCAACAAGAACGCGATCCTTTTTCGGATATGCTTCTAAAATTGTGCCTGTTTTACCACGGTCTTTACCGGAAATAACAATTACTTTATCACCTTTTTTTACATGCATGCTTTACGCACCTCCTTACAAGGTAATTCTCTTCTTATAGAACTTCTGGAGCTAGAGATACGATTTTCATGAATTGTGCATCACGTAATTCACGTGCAACTGGTCCGAAGATACGAGTTCCTCTTGGACTTTTGTCGTCACGAATGATTACTGCAGCATTTTCATCAAAACGAATATATGAGCCGTCTTTACGACGTACACCAGATTTAGTACGTACAATTACTGCTTTTACAACGTCACCTTTTTTGACAACGCCTCCTGGTGTTGCTTGTTTTACGGAACAAACAATAACATCACCGATATTAGCAGTTTTGCGACCTGAGCCACCTAGTACTTTAATCGTAAGTAACTCACGTGCACCAGAGTTATCTGCAACTTTTAAGCGTGTTTCCTGTTGAATCATACGCTTTAAACCTCCCTTCGGATACCTTCCGAGCGAAACTTTATTATATAATTACCGCTTCTTCAACGATTTCAACTAGACGGAAGCGTTTAGTTGATGATAACGGACGAGTCTCCATAATACGAACGATATCACCAGTTTTTGCTTGATTGTTCTCATCATGTGCTTTAAATTTCTTAGAATATTTAACACGTTTACCATATAATTTATGGTTTTTGTAAGTTTCAACTAAAACTGTGATTGTTTTATCCATTTTATCTGAAACTACACGGCCTGTATATACTTTACGATTATTACGTTCAGTCATTTTGAGGCTAACCTCCTCTCATTATCAGTTGTTTACGCTTAGTTCGCGTTGACGGACAACAGTTTTCATACGAGCAATGGTCTTTCTTACTTCACGAATACGTGCAGTGTTCTCAAGTTGACCAGTTGCTAGTTGGAAGCGTAAATTAAATAACTCTTCTTTTAAAGATTTAAGTTTTTGTTCAATTTCGGCAGTGGTTAGTTCTCTGATATCATTAGCCTTCATTGATTTCACCACCAATTTCTTCACGTTTTACGAATTTAGTTTTGATTGGAAGTTTGTGAGAAGCAAGACGTAATGCTTCACGAGCAACCTCTTCAGATACTCCAGCAATTTCAAACATAACTTTTCCAGGCTTAACTACAGCAACCCATCCTTCAGGAGCACCTTTACCAGAACCCATTCGGACTTCTAGAGGCTTCGCTGTATACGGCTTATCTGGGAAAATTTTGATCCATACTTTACCGCCACGTTTCATGTAACGAGTCATAGCGATACGAGCAGCTTCTATTTGACGACTTGTAATCCAAGAAGCCTCAAGAGCTTGTATTCCATATTCACCAAAAGTAACTTGAGTACCACCTTTTGCTTGGCCTCTCATTTTACCACGATGTTGTCTACGATATTTAACACGTTTAGGCATTAACATGTTTATAGCCCCCTTCCTTATTTGTTCGATTTAGTTGGAAGGACTTCACCACGATAGATCCACACTTTAATACCAAGTTTACCGTACGTAGTATCAGCTTCTGCTGTTGCATAGTCGATATCAGCACGTAATGTGTGTAGTGGAACAGTTCCTTCACTGTAATGTTCAGCACGAGCAATATCTGCGCCACCTAGACGACCAGATACCTGTGTTTTAATTCCTTTTGCACCAGCACGCATAGCACGTTGGATAGCTTGCTTTTGTGCACGACGGAATGAAATACGATTTTCTAATTGACGAGCAATATTTTCTGCAACTAGCTTAGCATTAACATCAACTTTCTTGATTTCAACAATATTGATGTGAACACGTTTGCCAGTTAAACTGTTTAATGAGTTACGTAGAGCTTCTACTTCAGATCCGCCTTTACCAATAACCATACCTGGTTTACCAGTGTGAATTGTTACGTTTACGCGATTAGCTGCACGTTCAATTTCAACATGGGAAACAGCTGCGGTTTTTAGACGGTTTTCAAGATATTCTCTGATTTTAATATCTTCATGTAGTAAGTCTGCATAGTCTTTGCCAGCATACCATTTAGACTCCCAGTCTTTAATGATACCAACGCGAAGACCTGTTGGATTCACTTTTTGACCCACTAACTATCCCTCCTTCTTTTCTGTTACAACCACTGTAATGTGGCTAGTGCGCTTATTAATCTTGCTTGCACGTCCTTGAGCGCGTGGACGGAAACGTTTTAAAGTAACACCTTCATTAACGAATGCTTCAGAAATCACTAGATTATCTGGATCCATTTCGTAGTTGTGTTCTGCGTTTGCGATTGCAGATTTTAACACTTTCTCTACAACTGGAGAAGCACCGCGTTGTGTGTGGCGTAAAATAGCAATTGCTTCGCCAACTTGTTTTCCTCGAATTAAATCAACGACTAATCGCACTTTACGAGGAGCAATACGAACTGATTTAGCTACGGCTTTAGCTTGCATTTAGAGCGCCTCCTCTCATTAGCGTTTTGTTTTCTTATCGTCACTTGCATGTCCTTTGTACGTACGAGTTGGAGCAAATTCACCTAATTTATGTCCAACCATGTCCTCTGTAACAAATACAGGAACATGTTTACGTCCATCATAAACAGCAATAGTGTGCCCGATGAATGTCGGGAAAATAGTAGAACGACGTGACCAAGTTTTAATAACTTGTTTTTTGTCAGATTCATTTAGTTCATCAATTTTTTTCAATAGATGGTCATCTGCAAAAGGTCCCTTTTTTAAACTACGACCCATGGATAAACCTCCTTTCGAAGTTCCAAGATGGGAGTTATTCCCACCTTAAATTACGATTATTTTTTACGTTTACGCACAATATACTTATCTGAAGCTTTATTACGTTTACGCGTCTTATAACCAAGAGTTGGTTTGCCCCAAGGTGACATTGGTGATTTACGTCCGATAGGTGCACGTCCTTCACCACCACCGTGTGGGTGATCGTTCGGGTTCATAACAGATCCACGTACAGTTGGGCGAATACCTTTCCAACGAGAACGTCCTGCTTTACCGACACGAATTAATTCATGTTCTAAGTTACCTACTTGACCTACTGTTGCACGGCAAGTTGATAAAATTAAACGAACTTCACCAGAAGCTAAACGCACTAATGTGTATTTTTCTTCACGACCAAGGATTTGAGCTTCAGCACCCGCAGAACGAGCTAACTGTCCGCCATTTCCTGGTTTAAGTTCGATATTGTGAATTACTGTACCTACTGGAATGTTTGCTAACGGAAGAGCGTTACCCACTTTAATATCCGCGCTTTCACCAGATTCAATTACTTGACCTACTTGTAAGCCTTTTGGTGCAAGAATATAACGCTTCTCACCATCAGCGTAGTTGATTAATGCAATGTTAGCGGTACGGTTTGGATCGTATTCGATAGTAGCAACTTTACCTGGAATACCATCTTTGTCACGTTTGAAATCGATGATACGATATTGACGCTTGTGACCGCCACCTTGATGACGAACGGTTAATTTCCCTTGGTTGTTACGTCCACCACGTTTTGGTAGAGGTGCTAATAGGGATTTTTCCGGTTGATCTGTAGTGATTTCTGCAAAATCAGATACAGACATGTTACGTCTACCATTAGTGGTAGGTTTAAATTTTTTAATCGCCATCTTGTTTTCCCTCCTTCACTTATTTACTTTTTAACCTTCAAAGAAGTCTAGATCTTTGCTGTCAGCAGATAGCTGAACGATAGCTTTTTTGCGATTTGGGCGGAAACCACCGTAACGACCCATTCGCTTGAATTTACCTTTTAAGTTCATAGTGTTAACTTTTTCAACTTTTACACCAAAGATTTCTTCAACAGCATCTTTGATTTGTGTTCTGTTAGCTTTCGTACTAACTTCGAACGTATATTTCTTCTCTGCCATTAGATCTGCAGAGTGTTCAGTGATGACAGGGCGCTTAATAATATCACGTGCATCAGTCATTATGCAAGCACCTCCCCTGCTTTTTCAGCTGCATCTTTCGTTAAGATCAACTTGTCATGCATTAATAAATCAAGAACGTTTACTTCTGTAACTGTAAGAACTTTAACCCCTTGAAGGTTATTAGCAGAACGTACTACGTTCTCGTCAGTGTCAGCAGTAACGATAAGAGCTTTTTCATTTACGTTTAAAGCACCTAGCATTTTTACAACTTCTTTTGTTTTAGGAGCATCTAGTGCAAGACTTTCTAAAACAACTAAGTTTTCTTCTTGTACTTTAGAAGATAATGCTGATTTAAGAGCTAAACGACGAACTTTCTTTGGTAGTTTGTAGCTGTAGCTACGAGGTGTAGGTCCGAAAACAACTCCACCGCCTACCCATTGTGGTGAGCGAATAGAACCTTGACGCGCGCGACCTGTACCTTTTTGACGCCATGGTTTGCGTCCACCACCGCGAACATCAGAACGATTTTTAACAGCGTGTGTACCTTGACGCATAGACGCACGTTGCATAACTACCGCTTCGTGTAAAACGTGTGTATTAGGCTCAATACCAAATACAGACGCGTTTAATTCGATTTCACCTGCTTGTGAACCATCTTGTTTAAATAGTGCTACTTTAGGCATGACATATCCTCCCTTCGTATATATGATTAGTTAGCCTTAACTGCACTCGTGATTTTTACGAATGATTTTTTAGCACCTGGCACATTACCTTTGATTAATAGCAGGTTGCGATCAACGTCAACACTTACTACTTCAAGGTTTTGGATTGTTACTTGCTCTTGACCCATGTGACCTGGTAAGTTTTTGCCTGGGAATACGCGCATTGCATCAATTGCACCCATTGAACCTGGAGCTCTATGGTAGTGAGAACCGTGAGACATAGGTCCACGTGATTGACCATGACGTTTAATTGAACCCTGGAAACCTTTACCTTTAGAAGTTCCAGTTACATCAACTTTTTCACCAGCTTGGAAAATTTCAACGCTAACTTCTTGACCTACTTCATATTCATCAAGATTAGCGTTACGGATTTCACGAACGTAGCGCTTAGGGGTTGTGTTTGCTTTTTCAGCATGACCTTTCTCCGCTTTGTTAGTACGTGATTCCTTAAGATCTTGGAAACCGATTTGAATCGCTTCGTATCCATCGTTTTCAAGAGTTCTTTTTTGTAATACTACGTTAGGCTCAGCCTGAACAACTGTTACCGGGATTAATTCTCCGTTTTCATTAAACAATTGAGTCATGCCGATTTTTCGACCTAAGATTCCTTTCGTCATCCGTTACACCTCCTATTTAAAAACAAATTTTATAGTTTAATTTCAATGTCAACACCAGATGGTAAGTCTAAACGCATTAGCGAATCTACTGTTTGCGGTGTTGGGTTTACGATATCGATTAGACGTTTATGTGTACGCATCTCGAATTGCTCACGTGAGTCTTTGTATTTATGAACCGCACGTAAGATTGTGTAGACAGCCTTCTCTGTAGGTAATGGAATCGGACCAGACACTTTCGCACCAGAACGCTTCGCAGTATCTACGATTTTTTCAGCAGACTGATCTAAAATACGATGATCATATGCTTTTAAACGAATTCTAATTTTATCTTTTGCCATTATTTTCCCTCCTTTATCGCCCATATTATTATAGACATACTCCGTGAAAATTTCTTAGCCACCGCCCATGGCAAAGGGGCCGGGTGTGCCAACAACCTTCCACATCATCGCCTGAAACGACCAACATTCTTATTATATAGAATATACGTGGTCATTGCAACCCTTTTTTAGTTATAAAACTAATTTGTTGCACATCTATGTATTATACTTAGTAATCTTAGTGATTGCAAGGATTCTAGGGAGTTTTTTGTTGGGAAAGTTTGGTTTTAACGATGTGGTAGATCGATTCATAGTCCCTTATCATCATTCCACCATTACTATATGAACTGCTATAGCAATATGGTGACGTTCTATGCGAGATAAATACGATGATGCTAGTGCGCCTTTCTCAAGAATAAAGCAGCATCTTTAGGTAGCTTGTAAGCTACTAATCCTTCTTTGTCACCTTACGAAACAAATTTCAGTACAGTATATTGCATTCTAAGCTTCGGGCAACTTATCTACTATACCCCTTATGCCTGAAATGATTGCACTAATCCTTTATACAAAAAAGACAACCGAACAATCGGCTGTCTTTATATATGATTCATTTAATTATTTTTGGATAGAAGATACTACGCCTGATCCTACAGTACGTCCACCTTCACGAATAGAGAAACGAGTTCCTTCTTCGATAGCGATTGGAGAAATTAGTTCAACATCCATTTCGATGTTGTCTCCAGGCATAACCATTTCTACTCCTTCTGGTAAGTTGATAACACCAGTTACGTCAGTTGTACGGAAGTAGAACTGTGGACGGTAGTTTGAGAAGAATGGAGTATGACGTCCACCTTCTTCTTTAGATAATACGTAAACTTCAGCTTTGAAGTTAGTGTGTGGAGTAATTGTACCTGGTTTTGCAAGTACTTGACCACGGTTGATATCTTCACGAGAAACACCACGTAGAAGTGCACCAATGTTATCTCCAGCTTCAGCATAATCAAGAAGCTTACGGAACATTTCAACACCAGTTACAGTAGTTTTGCTTGATTCTTCTTGAAGACCGATGATTTCAACTTCGTCTCCAACTTTAACTTGACCGCGTTCTACACGACCAGTTGCAACTGTACCACGACCAGTGATTGAGAATACGTCCTCAACTGGCATCATGAATGGCTTATCAGTGTCACGTTCTGGAGTTGGAACATACTCATCTACAGCATTCATTAATTCAACGATTGCTTCTTCGTATTGAGCGTCTCCTTCAAGAGCTTTAAGAGCAGAACCTTTGATTACTGGTACATCATCACCAGGGAAGTCATATTCAGATAATAGATCACGAACTTCCATTTCAACTAGTTCTAATAATTCTTCATCGTCAACCATATCTACTTTGTTTAGGAATACTACGATTGTAGGTACACCAACGTTTTTAGAAAGTAGGATGTGCTCACGAGTTTGTGGCATTGGACCATCAGCAGCAGATACTACTAGGATAGCTCCGTCCATTTGTGCAGCACCAGTGATCATGTTTTTAACATAGTCAGCGTGTCCTGGGCAGTCTACGTGTGCATAGTGACGAGTTTCAGTTTCATACTCAACGTGAGAAGTCGCGATAGTGATTCCACGTTCTTTTTCTTCAGGTGCACCGTCGATTTGGTCATATGCCATCGCAGTACCTTTACCACTTTTCTTAGCCATTACAGTTGTAATAGCAGCTGTTAATGTAGTTTTACCATGGTCAACGTGTCCAATTGTTCCAATGTTAACGTGACTTTTAGAGCGGTCGAATTTTTCTTTAGCCATTTATATTTCCTCCTTAAATAAATGAAAGATTGTAAGTATATGTTGGAGCTAAGAAATAGCAGCTTGTGTTATTTCTTAGCTTACAATAAAAGTTATACTTGAGAATGATAAAAAAATCAATTATTCTCCAGCATTTTTCTTAATAATTTCTTCAGAGATGCTCTTCGGTACTTCTTCATAATGATCGAAGTGCATTGTGTAAGTTCCACGTCCTTGAGTGTTTGAACGTAATGCTGTTGCATATCCAAACATTTCTGATAGAGGAACAAACGCTTTAACAACCTGTTGGTTACCGCGTGCTTCCATTCCTTCTACACGTCCACGACGAGAAGTGATGTCACCCATAATATCTCCAAGATATTCTTCAGGGATTACAACTTCCACTTTCATCATTGGTTCAAGAATTACAGGGTTACACTTACTTTTAGCAGCTTTAAGTGCCATTGATGCAGCAACTTTAAACGCCATTTCGTTAGAGTCGACATCATGGTAGCTACCATCAAATAGAGAAGCTTTAATGTCGATTACAGGGAACCCAGCTAATACACCGTTTTCCATTGCTTCTTTAATACCTTGTTCAACAGCAGGGATGTATTCACGTGGTACTACACCACCAACGATGTTGTTTTGGAATTCAAATCCTGCGCCCTCTTCGTTTGGTTCAAATTTGATCCAAACGTGACCGTATTGTCCACGTCCACCAGACTGACGTACGAATTTACCTTCGACTTCAGCAGCAGCACGGAATGTTTCACGGTATGCAACCTGTGGTGCACCAACGTTTGCTTCAACTTTGAATTCACGTTTTAGACGGTCAACAATGATGTCTAGGTGAAGCTCACCCATACCAGAGATGATTGTTTGACCAGTTTCTGGATTTGTTTCCGTTCTGAAAGTTGGATCTTCTTCTGCAAGTTTACCAAGTGCAATACCCATTTTATCTTGGTCTGCTTTCGTTTTTGGTTCGATAGCAACATCAATAACTGGTTCTGGGAATTCCATGGACTCTAAGATTACAAGATTCTTCTCGTCACATAGAGTATCACCTGTTGAAGTATCTTTCAGACCTACAGCTGCAGCGATTTCACCTGCATATACTCTAGAAATTTCTTCACGAGTGTTTGCGTGCATTTGCAGGATACGACCTACACGCTCACGCTTATCTTTTACAGAGTTACGTACATATGATCCAGAATCTAATGTTCCTGAGTAAACACGGAAGAATGTTAATTTACCCACGAAAGGATCTGTCATAACTTTGAAAGCTAACGCTGCGAAAGGTTCGTCATCAGAAGATGGACGAGTTACTTTCTCATCTGAACCAGGAAGTGTACCTTCAATTGCTGGTACATCTACTGGAGATGGTAGGTAATCAATAACACCATCTAGCATTAATTGAACACCTTTGTTTTTGAACGCTGATCCACAGAATACTGGATAGAACTCAACGTTTACTGTAGCTTTACGAATAACTGCTTTTAATTCCTCATTAGAGATTTCTTCTCCGTCAAGGTATTTCATCATTAGCTCTTCGTCTAATTCAGATACAGCTTCTACTAAGCTAGTACGTAATTCCTCTGCTTGATCTTTTAAATCAGCTGGGATTTCACGTGCTTCAGAACGAGTTCCTAAATCATCCTCATAGAAGTAAGCTTCCATTTCGATTAAGTCGATGATTCCTTGGAATTCATCTTCTGCACCGATTGGGAATTGTACTGGGTGTGCATTAGCACCTAGACGTTCTTTTAATGTACCTACAGAGTATAGGAAATCTGCACCTGTTTTATCCATTTTGTTGATAAATACAATACGTGGTACTCCATAAGTTGTTGCTTGGCGCCAAACTGTTTCAGTTTGAGGCTCAACCCCTGATTGAGCATCAAGTACTGTAACCGCACCATCAAGTACACGTAATGAACGTTCAACTTCTACTGTGAAGTCTACGTGCCCAGGTGTATCGATGATGTTGATACGGTGACCTTTCCATTGAGCAGTTGTAGCAGCAGAAGTGATTGTAATTCCGCGCTCTTGCTCTTGCTCCATCCAGTCCATTTGTGAAGCACCTTCGTGTGTTTCACCAATCTTGTGAATGCGTCCTGTATAGAAAAGAATACGCTCAGTTGTAGTGGTTTTACCTGCATCAATGTGAGCCATAATACCAATATTGCGCGTCTTTTCCAAGGAGAACTCTCTTGCCATGTATTCTTCTCCTTCCTGTTAAAACCTTTATTTTTATTTATATTACCAACGATAGTGAGCAAACGCTTTGTTTGCTTCTGCCATTTTGTGCATATCTTCGCGTTTTTTAACAGATGCACCTGTATTATTTGAAGCATCTAGAATTTCATTCGCTAAACGCTCTTCCATTGTTTTTTCTCCGCGTAAACGTGCGTAGTTAACAATGTAACGTAAACCTAAAGTTTGACGGCGTTCCGGACGAACTTCAACCGGTACTTGGTAGTTAGAACCACCAACACGGCGTGCACGTACTTCAAGTACTGGCATAACGTTTTTCATAGCTTGCTCAAACACTTCCATCGGATTTTGTCCGCTGCGTTGTTCAACTAGTTCAAAAGCGTTATAAAGAATCTTTTGAGCAATGCCTCGTTTTCCATCCTCCATGATTTGGTTGATTAAACGAGTTACTAGTTTTGAATTATAAATTGGATCTGGCAAGACATCGCGCTTAGGTACTGGTCCTTTACGTGGCATATGTCCCCCTCCTTTCCTGTATCATGTTGTTAAAAAGAGTTATTTTTTCTCTTTAGGGCGTTTTGTACCGTATTTAGAACGACCTTGCATACGACCGTCTACTCCAGCAGTATCAAGTGCTCCACGAACAATGTGATAACGTACCCCCGGTAAGTCTTTTACACGTCCACCACGGATTAAAACTACACTGTGCTCCTGTAGGTTATGACCAATACCAGGAATGTATGCAGTTACCTCCATGTTGTTTGATAAACGAACACGAGCATATTTACGTAAAGCTGAGTTCGGTTTTTTAGGAGTTAGTGTACCAACACGAGTACATACGCCACGTTTTTGTGGAGAGTTTTCATCAGTTAGAGACTTTTTGAAACTGTTGTACCCTTTGTTAAGTGCTGGTGAGTTAGATTTCTTAGGTTTGCTTACGCGACCTTTGCGGACAAGTTGGTTAATTGTAGGCATTATGTTGTCCTCCCTTCTTTTCTTTGGTTAGTAATTAGCTAGTTTATACCGTTTTGTAATTCCACACATCCAGGCGGTTCATCTTAAGGTAAAAAACAAAGCTTTCGCAAGAGTGCCTCTTGCCAAAACCACTTTCTACTTTTTAATTGCAACCGCTGATGCGCCGACATCTATTCCACATGCGGTTCCTAGCTTTTTCTTGGAATCAACACGTTGACATGGAATGTCTAGTGTTTTTGCTAATTCTTCTACTTTTTGTGTAACGAACCGATCAGCATCTTCGGCTATATACACTTGTTTCACTTGGCCATTTTTCATAGCTTTAAGTGTTTGCTTCACACCAATAATCGTTTGTGACTTTACTTGCAGTACTTTTTCATAAGACATGGTATATCCTCCAAAGTTACAAGTATAAATCGGAAGCACCTTGAATATAGTATCATTCTCGTTTTTTAATGTCAACTAGAATTCTAATATTTTTTGGTGCTTCCTTGATATTTTTTTCTTTATAGCTTCAGTTCAGAAAGGAAGTCACACCCGTGGTCCGAATACACTTTCTTTCTACAGGGCTTTATCTTGTGCGCTATTCCCATAGTAGATTCCTTGAATTCGGACCGCTTAGTGCGACTAATTAATTTGACTGATGACGTGCACTTTTACAGTTACATAGTCAATTAAGTTATTGAACTGGTTGTTCTAATTCTTCTTCTGTTTCTTCTTGTTCTACTGCTGGTAGTTGAATTTTGCGATAGCGTTGCATACCTGTTCCAGCCGGTACTAGCTTACCGATAATGACGTTTTCTTTAAGTCCTAGTAATTCATCACGTTTACCCTTAATTGCTGCGTCAGTAAGTACTCTAGTTGTTTCTTGGAATGATGCAGCTGATAAGAATGAATCCGTTTCTAGGGAAGCTTTTGTAATACCTAGTAATACCGGCCTACCTACAGCAGGCTGGTTACCTTCAAGTAATACTTTGCGGTTCGCTTCTTTGAATTGATGTAACTCAAGTAACGATCCAGGTAATACATCAGTATCTCCAGCATCAAGTACACGAACTTTACGTAGCATTTGACGTACCATTACCTCAACGTGCTTGTCGCCAATTTCTACACCTTGCATACGGTATACACGCTGCACTTCACGTAGTAAGTAGTCTTGAACGCCAGCTACTCCTTGAACACGAATCAGTTCTTTAGGATCCACTGAACCTTCTGTTAGTTCTTGACCAGCAATCACTTGGTCTCCAACAGATACTTTTAAGCGCGCATTGTATGGTACAGCATAAGAACGTTGTTCCACATCACCTTGTATCACAATTTCTTGTTTGTCTTTCACTTCGTGAATTTCTAGTACAGTACCGTGAACTTCACTGATGATCGCTTGCCCTTTCGGATTACGCGCTTCAAACAACTCTTGGATACGAGGTAGACCTTGAGTGATATCGTCTCCTGCTACCCCACCTGTATGGAAAGTACGCATCGTTAACTGTGTTCCTGGCTCACCAATAGATTGTGCTGCAATAATACCAACTGCTTCGCCAACTTCTACTTCTGAACCAGTCGCTAAGTTGCGACCATAACATTTCTTACATACGCCGTGTTTTGTATTACATGTAAACACGGTACGGATTGTTACTTGTTCAATTCCTGCTTCAACGATTTGTTTCGCCTGATCTTCAGAAATCACTGTATCGTATTTCACAATGACTTCTTTTGTTTCAGGATGAACCACTTCTTCGAACGCAGTACGTCCTACTAAACGGTCAAATAATGGCTCGATTACTTCATTTCCATCCATTAATGCTGTTACTGGTAATCCACGGTCGGTTCCACAATCTGTTTCACGAACGATAACGTCCTGTGCCACATCAACAAGACGACGTGTTAGGTAACCAGAGTCCGCTGTCTTCAGTGCTGTATCGGCTAGACCTTTACGCGCACCGTGCGTAGAAATAAAGTACTCTAATACCGTTAAACCTTCACGGAAACTAGATTTGATCGGTAACTCGATGATTCGTCCTGCTGGGTTAGCCATTAGTCCACGCATACCTGCTAACTGTGTAAAGTTAGATGCGTTACCACGGGCACCAGAGTCACTCATCATGAAGATCGGGTTACGATTATCTAGAGACTGCATTAGTTTATTTTGAATCGTATCTTTTGCTTGCGTCCAAACAGCGATAACACGATCATAACGCTCTTCTTCTGTGATTAAACCACGACGGAATTGCTTCATGACGTTATCTACTTTCTTCTGCGCTTCAATTAAGATTTCTTCTTTTTCAGGTAATACGACGATATCAGAAATACCAACTGTCATACCTGCAGTGGTAGACATACTAAATCCAAGATCCTTCATACGGTCAAGCATTTTAGATGTTTCTGTAATCTTAAATCGCTTGAACACTTCCGCAATAATATCACCTAAGAAGCCTTTCTTAAACGGCTTGATGATTTCGCGTTTTTGAATCTCTTCTTTAATATTTGTTCCTTTATCAACAAAGTACATTTCCGGAGTACGTTCCTCAAGATTTGTCTTAGTTGGTTCATTAATGTAAGGGAACGAATCTGGTAATATTTCGTTGAAAATTAATTTACCTACTGTTGTAAGTAATAGTTGGTTATTTTGTTCTTCTGTGAATGTTTTGTTGTTTAAGCTAGATGCTTGAACAGCAACACGAGTATGCAAATGAACATAACCATTTTGATATGCGATTCTAGCTTCATCTACACCCGTAAATACAGTACCTTCTCCAACTGCACCTTCACGTTCTAACGTTAGATAATAGTTACCTAATACCATATCCTGTGATGGTGTTACAACTGGTTTACCGTCTTTCGGGTTAAGAATATTCTGCGCTGCTAGCATTAGAAGACGTGCTTCTGCTTGTGCTTCTGCAGATAGCGGTACGTGAACAGCCATTTGGTCCCCGTCAAAATCAGCGTTATATGCTGTACATACTAATGGGTGTAGGCGGATAGCACGACCTTCTACTAATGTAGGTTCGAATGCTTGAATACCTAGTCTGTGAAGTGTAGGGGCACGGTTAAGTAATACCGGATGCTCCTTAATCACATCTTCTAAAACGCCCCAAACATCTGGGTGAACGCGCTCAATTTTACGTTTTGCAGATTTGATGTTATGCGCAATTCCACGCTCAACAAGTTCCTTCATAATGAACGGCTTGAATAACTCTAAAGCCATTTCTTTTGGTAATCCACATTGGTACATTTTTAAGTTTGGACCTACTACGATAACAGAACGTCCAGAGTAGTCTACACGTTTACCTAGTAAGTTTTGACGGAAACGACCTTGCTTACCTTTAAGCATATGGGATAGAGATTTCAATGGACGGTTTCCTGGTCCTGTAACCGGACGACCACGACGACCGTTATCAATTAAAGCATCTACTGCCTCTTGTAACATACGCTTTTCGTTTTGAACGATAATGCTAGGCGCACCTAAATCTAATAGACGTTTTAAACGATTGTTACGGTTAATTACACGACGATATAAATCGTTTAAGTCAGATGTAGCAAAACGACCACCATCTAACTGTACCATTGGTCTAATTTCTGGTGGGATAACCGGAAGAACATCTAAAATCATCCAAGAAGTCTCATTACCAGAATTACGAAATGCCTCTAGCACTTCTAAACGTTTAATTGCTCTCGTTCTACGTTGACCTTGAGCTGTTTTTAGTTCCTCTTTTAGCGCATCTACTTCTTTATCAAGGTCAATATCTTGAAGAAGTTTACGGATTGCTTCAGCACCCATTTGTGCTTTAAAGGCACTACCGTATTTTTCGTAATATGCACGAAACTCTTTTTCTGAAAGAAGTTGTTTCTTTTCTAAAGGTGTATTACCTGGATCTGTCACAATATATGCAGCAAAATAAATTACTTCTTCTAATGCACGTGGTGACATATCTAATACAAGACCCATACGACTAGGGATTCCTTTGAAATACCAAATGTGTGAAACAGGAGCTGCTAATTCAATATGCCCCATGCGTTCACGGCGTACTTTTGATTTGGTTACTTCAACACCACACCGATCACATACAACACCTTTGTAACGCACTCTTTTATATTTTCCACAATGACATTCCCAGTCCTTTTGTGGTCCAAAGATACGTTCACAGAATAAACCATCTTTTTCTGGCTTTAGTGTACGGTAGTTAATTGTCTCTGGCTTTTTAACCTCACCATACGACCAAGAACGAATCTTTTCTGGTGAAGCTAAACCTATCTTCATAAATTCAAAATTATTTACATCTAACAAGGGTATACCTCCCTTTTTAATGTCCGTTTTCCAATGGATTTACTTACGAATGAGCTATGGGGGAAAGACAATAAAGTCAATTCCCCACCAACATTAATTTTCTTCAACTTCTAAATTAAGCTTACTAGCTGCTTGTGTTTCTTCTTCTTCTAAGTCACGCATTTCTATTTCAGATTCGTCTCCAGCTAAGATTTTTACGTCTAAACCAAGACTCTGTAGCTCTTTAATTAATACTTTAAATGATTCTGGAACTCCTGGTTCAGGTACGTTATCGCCTTTAACGATTGCTTCATACGTTTTCACACGTCCAACAACGTCATCCGATTTCACGGTTAGAATTTCTTGTAACGTGTATGCAGCACCATATGCTTCTAGTGCCCATACCTCCATCTCACCGAAACGTTGTCCACCAAACTGTGCTTTACCACCAAGCGGCTGCTGTGTAACAAGCGAGTATGGACCAGTTGAACGAGCGTGTAATTTATCATCAACCATGTGCGCTAGTTTAATCATATACATGACACCAACAGATACACGATTATCAAATGGTACTCCAGTTCTTCCATCATAAAGAATCGTTTTCGCATCACGTGGCATACCAGCTTCTTCTAATGTATCCCAAACGTCTTGCTCTGTCGCCCCATCAAATACCGGTGTAGCAACATGGATACCTAGCTGTCTAGCAGCCATACCTAGATGTAATTCAAACACCTGTCCGATGTTCATACGCGATGGTACCCCTAATGGGTTAAGCATGATATCGACCGGTGTACCATCAGGTAAGAATGGCATATCTTCCTCCGGTAAAATACGGGAAATAACCCCTTTGTTACCGTGACGTCCTGCCATTTTATCCCCTTCATGGATTTTACGTTTTTGTACAATGTAAACACGTACTAATTCATTAACGCCTGGTGGTAGTTCATCACCATCTTCACGATTGAAGACTTTGACGTCTAATACAATACCGCCAGCACCATGTGGTACACGTAAAGATGTATCGCGTACTTCACGAGCCTTTTCACCGAAGATTGCGTGTAATAAACGCTCTTCCGCTGAAAGTTCAGTAACCCCTTTTGGTGTTACTTTACCTACTAGAATATCACCGTCTGAAACCTCTGCACCGATACGAATAATCCCTTGTTCGTTAAGATTCTTCAGTGCTTCTTCCCCTACATTCGGGATATCGCGAGTGATTTCTTCTGGTCCAAGCTTCGTGTCACGCGCTTCAGATTCATACTCTTCAATATGGATCGAAGTATATACATCATCTTTTACAAGACGCTCACTCATGATGATTGCATCCTCGTAGTTGTAACCTTCCCATGTCATGAACGCTACTAATACGTTACGTCCAAGTGCAAGCTCACCTTTTTCCATGGAAGGTCCATCCGCAAGTACCTCACCTTTTGTAACACGATCACCCTCTGTTACATTCGGGCGTTGATTTATACAAGTACCTTGGTTAGAACGAATAAACTTCTGAAGCTTATAGCGATCTAAATCACCTTTTACTTCTTTACCATCCACCACAGATACACGACGTACTAAAATTTCTTTTGCTTCTACTCGTTCTACAATACCATCATTCTTACAGATGATTGCTGCTCCAGAGTCTTTACCAGATACATACTCCATTCCAGTACCTACAATTGGAGCTTCTGGATTTAATAATGGAACCGCCTGACGTTGCATGTTCGCTCCCATTAGTGCACGGTTGGAGTCATCGTTTTCTAAGAATGGAATACATGCTGTCGCAGCCGATACTACCTGCTTCGGTGAAACGTCCATGTAATCTATCTTTTCACGAGCAACAACTGTATTTTCACCACGGAAACGTGCTACTACTTCTTCATCAGCGAATGTTCCATCTTCATTTAATCTAGCATTTGCTTGGGCAACTACATAATTATCCTCTTCATCTGCTGTTAAATAATCAATTTGGTTTGTAACTCTACCAGTATCCGGATCAACCCGACGATATGGCGTTTCAATAAATCCAAATTTATTCACTTTCGCATAGGAAGATAATGAGTTAATTAACCCAATGTTCGGCCCCTCTGGAGTTTCAATCGGACACATACGACCATAGTGGGAATAGTGAACGTCACGCACTTCAAAACCAGCACGTTCACGAGTTAAACCACCAGGTCCTAGAGCTGACAGACGACGTTTATGTGTTAATTCAGCTAACGGGTTAGTCTGATCCATAAACTGTGATAACTGTGAGCTTCCGAAGAACTCTTTAATAGACGCAATAACCGGACGGATGTTGATTAATTGTTGTGGTGTTACACTAGATGTATCTTGAATAGACATACGTTCACGAACCACACGCTCCATACGGGATAAACCAATACGGAACTGGTTTTGTAGTAATTCACCAACAGAACGAAGTCTACGGTTACCTAAATGGTCAATATCATCTGTGTCACCAACTTGGTGTAGTAAGTTAAAGAAATAGCTAATCGATGCTAATATATCAGCCGGTGTAATATGTTTCACACTCGTATCGATATTTGCATTACCAATTAGATTAAGCACTCTTTCACCACTTGGGTCTGTTGGATCAACAATCTTAATAGATTGAATTCGAATCGGATCCTCTAATACACCATCATGTGGCTCTAGAATTTGTTCACCAAGAACAACATCTTTTTTCTCGATATATGGAATGATTTTATCTAACAATCTACGTTCGACCTTATCTCCTGCTTCTGCAAGAACTTCACCAGTATCCATATCAACAATAGGCTCAGCCAATACTTGATTGAATAAACGATTTTTCAGATGAAGTTTCTTGTTGATCTTGTAACGTCCAACATGCGCAAGGTCATAACGTTTAGGATCAAAGAAACGTGAAATTAATAAGCTTTTCGCATTTTCTACAGTAGGTGGTTCACCCGGACGCAGGCGCTCGTAAATTTCTAATAGCGCTTTTTCAGTCGTTTCGGTATTATCCTTTTCTAGCGTATTGATCAGATACTCGTTTTCACCGATTAAATCGATAATCTCTTGATCAGAACCAAAACCAAGCGCACGTAATAGTACGGTAATTGGCAATTTACGTGTACGATCAATACGTACATAAGCGACGTCTTTAGCATCTGTTTCAAATTCTAACCATGCACCGCGGTTTGGAATAACAGTTGCCGCAACACCACGCTTACCGTTTTTATCCATTTTTTCATTAAAATAGACACTAGGTGAACGTACAAGCTGCGAAACAATTACACGTTCAGCTCCATTGATAATGAACGTACCAGTATCTGTCATGAGAGGGAAGTCTCCCATAAAGACTTCTTGCTCTTTCACTTCGCCGGTTTCGTTATTAATCAATCGAACCTTTACACGAAGTGGAGCATTATAAGTAACATCTCTTTCTTTTGATTCATCTACAGGGTATTTCGGCTCACCTAAGCTATAATCAACAAACTCAAGTGATAGGTTACCTGTAAAATCCTCAATCGGAGAAATGTCCTGGAACATTTCTCTCAAACCTTCTTCCATAAACCATTGATATGAAGCGGTTTGGATTTCGATTAGATTCGGCAATTCTAATACTTCACTGATGCGCGCATAACTTCTACGTTGGCGGTGCCGTCCATACTGAACTAGTTGACCTGTCAACTGCTTCACCTCTCAAATCATGCATATTTTATTTGCGAGCAGAGCTCACATGTAAATAACAACTATATTGTTAGAAAACAATTGTTTCTTGTTAATGCTTTCTTAGTTGGAGAAACAATTGCTTAAAAACGAAAAAAACTACTAATAGGATTTATGTACAAGTAACAAACCAAAGTGAATCAACAGCGGACGTTGATTCTACTTATAAGGTAAAACTATTACTTGCCATCCCTAAAAATATGGGGTATGATTTTAAAATAGAAAAGCATAATAAGTTGTACATTCATCTGAAACAATTCCACAAAAGCGAAAAATAGATAGAACGCTCATAATTCGATTCTATCATTGTTTCCTAAACTTGATGAATTATACACTTTCCTCTTTCAAAAAAATTCTCTTGACAAAATAATCCCATATTAGCATTTTATTATATTATCATAGTCCTTCTATCGAAGTCAATCATTTATTGACCGCAAAATAAAATAACCTTTACTCTTTGCTATCGTTTCACAATTTCCGAATAAAGATTCTAATTTTTGTATAGCAGAAGGAGCACCTTGCTTTTTCTGAATCACAACCCAAAGTTCGCCACCTTCAAGCAAACTTTCTCTACTACCTTCAAACATCCCATGCACAACCGATTTCCCGGCTCGAATAGGTGGATTAGTTAATATAGCAGCAAACTTTCGATTGTCTAATCCCAAAAATCTATCACTGAGAACAAATTCTACATTCGATACTCCATTTTGCTCCGCATTGGATGCAGCTAATGTTAACGCGCGTTCATTAACATCGGCCATAACAACCTTACGCTCTAGCAATTCATTTGCAATAGAAATCCCTATCGGCCCATAACCACACCCTAAATCCAGTATATCCCCGGGAATTTCAGGCGGAGTAAATGTTTCTATTAATAACCTCGATCCAAAATCTACTTCATTCTTAGAAAACACACCGACATCACTTGTAAATTTATATTCTTTTCCTCTCAGTCTGTAATTCCAATGTTTGGGTGAACTTTTTGATTGGGGTTTTTGTGAAAAGTAATGCTCAGACATTTGGGCACCTACTTTACTTTTATGTAATATAAGGAAGATTCTGTGTAAATGTAGAGCCCGTCGAATAGTTACGACGAGCTCATGTTCATTGAATTATAATTATTTAACTTCTACAGAAGCGCCTGCTTCTTCAAGTTTAGCTTTAACTTCTTCAGCTTCATCTTTAGAAACGCCTTCTTTAACAGCTTTAGGAGCGTTATCTACTAAATCTTTAGCGTCTTTTAAGCCAAGACCAGTGATTTCACGAACCGCTTTAACAACTTTAATTTTAGAAGCACCAGCATCAGCAAGTACTACGTCAAATTCAGTTTTTTCTTCAGCAGCTCCACCAGCAGCAGCTCCACCAGCTACAGCAACAGGTGCAGCAGCAGTTACTCCAAATTCTTCTTCAATAGCTTTTACAAGATCGTTAAGATCTAGTACAGACATTTCTTTAATAGCATCGATAATTTGCTCTTTAGTCATTTTTATTTCCTCCTGATTTTTAATGTTTTTTTAATATCCTAAGACAATTGGTTGATTCACAATCAACTTACGCGCCTTGTTCTTCTTTTTGTTCTGCAACAGCTTTTGTAACATAAGCAAAGTTGCGCATAGGTGCTTGTAGTACGCTGAGTAGCATAGATACCATACCTTCGTAGTTCGGTAGATCTGCAAGCTCCTTGATTTGATCAAGCGTTACGATTTTGCCATCTAAGACACCTGCTTTAATTTCTAAAGCTTCGTGCTCTTTAGCAAAATTGCTAAGGATCTTCGCTGGAGCAACTACATCATCTTTACTAAAAGCAATAGCAGTTGGTCCAACTAAAACTTCATTTAATTCAGCTAATTCAGCTGCTTCAGCTGCACGACGAGACATTGTGTTTTTGTACACTTTGAACTCAACACCAGCATCACGAAGTTGCTTACGAAGTTCAGTAACCTCTGCAACGTCAAGACCACGATAATCAACTAAAACTGTTGATTGGCTTTCACGGAATTTATCAGCGATTTCTTGTACGATTTGTTGTTTCTTTTCCATTACTTTTGACATTGTTCCACCTCCCGTTAGTTTCGTCCATCATACCGTTATAGGTTTCACTATTAAAAGAGCCCCCATATAGACATGGAGGCTCGAATAAACAAAGTTTAACTTGTTTCAAACACCTCGGCAGGATATTAAGCTTTTCAGCACCTACTGTCTACGGTACAACGTATTCAATTCATCACAAATTACAGTATACCGAATCGAGGATTAAAAGTCAATTACCAATTAACGGTAGTTAGAAACGTCTACTCTGATTCCAGGTCCCATTGTTGAAGTAATTGCAACATTCTTCATGTAAACCCCTTTAGCAGCTTGAGGTTTTACTTTTACAATTGTTTCAACAAGAGCTTCGAAGTTTTCAACAAGCTTTTGGTTGTCGAAAGAAATTTTTCCGATAGGAACGTGGATATTAGATTGCTTATCTACACGATATTCAACCTTACCAGCTTTAATTTCTTTGATTGCTTTTTCTACTTCGAATGTAACAGTACCAGTTTTAGGATTTGGCATTAAGCCTTTAGGTCCTAGAACTCTACCTAATTTACCAACTTCAGCCATCATGTCTGGAGTCGCAACAATCACATCAAACTCAAACCAACCTTGGTTGATTTTGTTGATTAGATCTTGATCTCCAACATAATCTGCTCCAGCCGCTTCTGCTTCTTTCACTTTGTCACCTTTAGCGAATACTAGTACACGTTGTGTTTTACCAGTACCGTTTGGTAACACCATAGCACCACGGATTTGTTGGTCAGCTTTCTTAGGGTCAACCCCTAGACGGAAAGCCACTTCTACAGTTTCATCAAATTTAGCTTTCGCTGTTTCTTTTAATAAAGCAACAGCTTCGTTTATATCATAAGATTTAGAACGATCAATTAGCTTTGCAGCTTCTTGATATCTTTTACCTCTTTTAGCCATTATTTATTTCCTCCTCTAATGTGGTAATAGCGGTAGTACCTCCCACTTATAGAAGCAGCGCTTGCTTCTATAAAGCTTACGATACAATCTATTAGTTATAGATTGATTTCATGAAAAAGGGTTGCGCGAAACGGAAGACCATTACCGCAACCTCTAGTAGTAACATTTATAGAGTATTAGTCTTCGATTACAATACCCATGCTACGTGCAGTTCCTTCAACCATACGCATAGCCGCTTCAACGTCAGCTGCGTTTAAATCAGGCATTTTAGTTTCTGCAATTTCTCTTACTTTATCACGTTTTAAAGTAGCGACCTTTGTTTTGTTAGGTTCACCAGATCCTGACTCTAATCCAGCTGCTTTTTTAAGTAATACTGCAGCAGGTGGAGTTTTCGTAATAAATGTAAATGAACGGTCTTCAAATACAGTGATTTCAACCGGAATAATTAAACCAGCTTGATCTTGCGTACGTGCGTTGAATTCCTTACAGAATCCCATGATATTTACACCAGCTTGACCTAGTGCAGGTCCCACCGGTGGAGCTGGATTCGCTTTACCAGCTGGAATTTGCAATTTAACTAATTTGATTACTTTTTTAGCCACGAGACACACCTCCTTAAAGTCCGTGATGTGGTAATTGGGGATTTTCCCCTCCCACTCAGGTTTTCATTCCCTCCTAGGGCATGAATAACAAAAGAATTTTAGCATGTATTCCGAAAAAATGCAAGTGCCTTCTGAAAAGTTTAGCATATTCCTTTGGTTCGAATCACGACCATGACCACGATCTATAGACAGGAAAAATTCCTGATACACACCATATACCGCAAGTATTTATTACTATTTTTTTGCGATTTCTATTACGTTTCTATATAAAACTTATATTTTCTCAATTTGCGAGAAATCTAGCTCAACCGGGGTTTCTCTTCCGAACATGTTAACATGTACTTTTATTTTTTGCTTGTCCATGTCGATGTGTTCAATAGAACCAGTGAAGTTCGAGAACGGTCCATCTGTTACGCGAACGTTTTCTTTCAGCTCAAAGTCAACTTGAACAACCGGCTCTGCCATGCCCATTCTTTTTAGAATTGCTTCTGCTTCTCCTGGCATGAGTGGGGTTGGCTTCGTACCTCCACCACTTGATCCGATAAAGCCTGTCACACCTGGCGTGTTACGTACCACATACCAAGAATCATCCGTCATTATCATTTCAGCTAATACATAACCTGGAAATACCTTCTTTTTCAAGACTTTCTTTTTGCCATTTTTTATTTCCGTTTCTTCCTCTTCTGGAACAATGACACGAAAGATTTTATCTTCCATTCCCATCGTTTCGACACGCTTTTCTAAGTTAGCCTTTACTTTGTTTTCATATCCTGAGTACGTATGAACAACATACCAATTTTTCTCCATTTATTTAGGACAATTACGTTGCCCTTCCCTCCCTTTATAGGTGAATTTATATCAAAAAACAACATATTAAAAAAACCCGCAAATTTCGGGTTTTTTTAGAAACTTCCTTAATCTATTTTTCATTATAGCATATTTGTAGGAAAATTATTCAAAAAATAAGTTCAATACTTGTGAAATACCTAAATCAACAACACCAAAGAATAGTGCCATAAAGATAACCGTAGTGATAACAACGATCGTATAGCTTGTTAATTCCTTACCTTTTGGCCAACTAACCTTTTTCATTTCTTTAGATACGTTACCTAGAAACTTAAACATGCTTGTACCCTCCCCAAACTTAGGCCTTGAAGATGCGTAAAAATGAATTTATAAATTTATTTTGTTTCGCGATGCAATGTATGTTGCCCACATGTTTTACAATATTTGCGCACTTCCATGCGTGAAGCTTGTGTGGATACATTCTTACTAGTAGTATAGTTTCTGCTAGAACAAATTGCACACGCTAAAGTAATTTTTTTCGTCATGATTTCACCCCGTATTTCGGGATATTTCCTCACTTAAATGTAGCATGGTTGACAGGCTGTGTCAACGTCGCCTATTGACCCACTTCGTTTGCTTCCATCAGCTGCTCCAGTTTACGCTTAACTCGTTGTAGTGCATTATCAATTGATTTAACATGTCGGTTAAGATCGGCTGATATTTCCTGATAGGTCCGTCCTTCCAAGTACAATTGAAGAACCCCTCTCTCAAATTCACTAAGTAATTCGGAAAGCTTTACTTCCATATCACCAAACTTCTCTTGGTTAACGAGTAACTCCTGTGGGTCTATCGCCGTTGATCCTGCTATTACATCAAGTAATGTCCTGTCCGACTCTTCATCATATATAGGCTTGTCCAATGACACATATGAATTAAGTGGAATATGCTTTTGTCGAGTGGCTGTTTTGATCGCGGTAATTATTTGCCTAGTAATACACAATTCAGCAAACGCTTTAAATGACGTTAATTTATCCTCATTATAATCGCGAATTGCTTTATAAAGGCCAATCATCCCTTCTTGGATAATATCTTCTTTATCCGCTCCAATTAGAAAATACGTTCTAGCTTTTGCCCGGACAAAGTTCTTATATTTATGTATTAAATAATCTAATGCCTGATTGTCTCCTTGATGAATTAACTCTAAAATTTCATCATCATCAAGCGTAACTAATTTGTCGTTGTCTTTGATTAATTGCTTGATGTTCATCCGGAAAGCCCCCTTGACAAATTGTCAATCATTAAAAATATTATACAGTAAGCGATTTAATAACTCAATAGCTATAATTTTCAAACGTTTTACCGCTTTAATGTTTGCTCCGATTAGTTATGCGACAAATGAAAAATATAGCTAACCCCTCGATTAAACAATCCTATCCCAATAGCTAGAACCGCTTCGTTTACTTACTACTCTCTTATAACGAAAAAGAGGGAAATGCACAGTTACATTTTCCCTCTTCTCCATTTTTCAAACTTCTCTAATATGTCATCATTTAATGGGATCTTCGACTTTGGTCTTGCCTTCATATGCTCTGACACACTATGCGAGATTTCCCGATTCATATTCTCAAGCTCTACCTTTAATTCTCGAGCTGATTTCCTAAGTGCACCTTGTCCGAAAATCATTCGCTGTTCCTCATAATCAGATGTTGCAACATAGATTTGTGTTCTTACATTCTTTACTTTTTTAACTAACCGCTCAATACATTCGTCAGCTGTTTCCTTCTCTTTTGTATAAATGATTTCTACCTTGTATTGCTTAAGCTTACTCTCTATTCCACGAACATAGTAGGCATCAAATACAATAATCACACGGGATCCAGAATAAGCTTGGTATTCTGCCATTAACTCAATTAACTGATCTCGAGCTTGGCTTAAGTCTTTCTGCTTTAACTGCTTTAGCTCATCCCAATCACCGATAATGTTATAGCCGTCTACTATTAATACAACCATAAACTACTCACCGACAGGATACCTTTTACGGTACACCTCATATAACAATAAGCTACACGCGACAGAGGCATTAAGAGAAGAAACGTTTCCCTTCATCGGGAGACTTACCGTCCAATCACACTTTTCACGTACTAGTCGACTCATTCCTTTTCCTTCGTTCCCTATCACTAATGCAATCGGAAGCGCTCCGTCCAATTTCCGATAATCCTCCGTTGCTTCCGCTTCTGTACCAACTACCCACACATTTTCTCGCTTCAATTCTTCAATTGTGTTCGCAATATTGGTCACACGAGCTACAGGGATATGCTCTAGAGCGCCTGCTGCTGTCTTCGCTACTGTTGCGGTTAAACCAACAGAACGTCGCTTCGGAATGATGACACCGTGTGCACCAGTAGCATCTGCTGTTCGCAATATGGATCCTAAATTATGAGGGTCTTCTAATTCATCTAAAATAATAAAAAACGGCTCTTCGTTTCTTTCCTTGGCCTTTCTAAACAATTCATCCAGTGATGCATACTGATAGGAAGCTACATAAGCGACAACCCCCTGGTGGTTTCCATCTGTTATGTGATCTAGCTTCGATTTGGGAACCTTTTGTACAATAGTCCCCGCTTGTTTGCCGAGCTGAATAATCTTTCCTTGTGTATTAGCATTTAATTGATCTGAAATAAGCACTTTATTCACGGATCTTCCTGAATTTAGTGCTTCTATTACTGGGTTTTTACCAATAATCATTTCTTGATCCATTTAGCCATTCCTCCTTTCTATTTGTTCAATCGCTAAATTTATTAAATCCTGTAACCTTGTCTCATTTTTAGATAAGTAATGAAACCCAATTAACGCCTCAAACGCCGTAGAATAACGATAGGTGACAACATCGGTGTTTTTAGGAACGGAGCCGGATTTTGCATTTCTCCCTCTTGCAACAATCCGCTCCTCCTCACTCGTTAAAATCCCTTGCTCTAACCAATCCCGCAAAACAAAGCTTTGCGCTTTGGCCGATACAAAGGTAATGGCCTTCTGATGTAGTTGATTAGGCTTCACGGTTCCTTTTGCTAATAAATGCTCGCGAACAAATACTTCATAGATTGCATCGCCCATATAGGCAAGGGCTAAGCTTTTCATCTGTTTAATGTCAGTTCCCATTCACTAGCCCCTTTTCCAACGAACCCCTTGTGGTGTATCTTCTAAAATAATATTCTTTTCTTTTAATAAATCACGAATTTCATCTGCCCGAGCGAAATTACGCGTTTTTCTTGCTTCATTTCTCTCCTCAATCAGCGCTTCAATCTCCTCATCCAATAAAGCTTTCTCACCTTCAACGGTTACTCCTAAAATTTCTAAGAACGATTTTATTTTCTCTTGAAATAGGTCGATTACATGTGCTGATGTATGGTCTTGATTTAAATAAACATTTGCTTCTTTTGTTAAATCAAATAGAACAGAAATTGCATTTGCTGTGTTAAAGTCATCATCCATCTCTGCTTCAAACCGCGCTGTTAAAACAGCGATTTTATCTACCCATTCTTGCTGGGTTGTATCAAGATTAGTACTTGATGCTTTCCGATGCTCTAAATTCTGATACGAGGTGATAACGCGTTCCAGACTGTTTTTTGCTGCTTCTAATAGTTCTCCTGAGAAATTAATCGGGTTTCTATAGTGAACACTTAGCATAAAGAAACGAATCACATTAGCATCATGCTGTTCCAATAAGTCTCTTGTTAACACAAAATTACCTAGTGATTTAGACATTTTCTCGTTATTAATATTAATATATCCATTATGCATCCAATAGTTTGCAAATGTTTTCCCGTTATTTGCCTCTGATTGGGCAATTTCGTTTTCGTGGTGTGGGAATGTTAGATCCTGTCCTCCAGCATGAATATCAATCGTCTCGCCAAGATATTTCTTCGCCATCGCGGAGCATTCAATATGCCAGCCAGGACGGCCCTTGCCCCATGGAGAATCCCAAGAAATTTCCCCCTCCTTAGCACTTTTCCACAACGCAAAGTCAAGAGGGTCATCTTTTTTCTCCCCGATTTGGATTCTAGCTCCAGATCGTAATTCATCGATTGACTGATGAGAAAGCTTGCCATAGCCTTCAAAAGCCCTCGGTTTAAAATAAACATCCCCCTCCGCTTCATAAGCAAAGCCTTTATCTACTAAGTCTTTAATAAAATCAATTATCTCTTGCATCGTATTGGTAACTCGTGGATTATGAGTTGCCTTTTTAACTCCTAATTTACTTACATCTTCTAAATAAGCATCAATATACTTATTAGAAACCGCAAACACATCTTCCCCTAGTTCATTTGCCCTTTTAATAATTTTATCGTCCACATCGGTAAAATTGAGAACATAGTCAACATGATAGCCCTTATATTCCAAATATCTTCTTACGGTATCAAATACAATTGCTGGTCTTGCGTTTCCAATATGAATATAGTTGTATACAGTAGGTCCACACACATACATACGGACCTTGCCTTCCTCTATTGGCTTAAACTCTTGTTTTTCACGCGTTAGTGTATTATAGATTGAAATCGACATATCCTATTTCCCTTCCTTTAGTTTAGCAATTTCCACTTTTAATAATTCAATTTCCTTTTGAAGACTTGAACATTGTTCCTCAACCGGATCAGGTAATTTATGATGGTCTAAGCGCCTAAGCTTCTTCCCGTCTTGAATGACTACTTTACCCGGAATCCCTACTACCGTTGAATTATCAGGAACATCCTTGAGCACAACAGACCCTGCGCCTATTTTGGCATTCTCTCCAATCGTAATTGACCCTAATACCTTAGCCCCAGATGCAATTAATGCATTATCTTTAATCGTTGGATGCCTCTTCCCTTTTTCTTTCCCTGTACCACCTAACGTTACACCTTGAAAGATGGTTACATTGTCGCCAATTTCACAGGTTTCTCCAATTACAACACCCATTCCGTGATCAATGAAAAGCCTGCGCCCAATTTTAGCCCCTGGATGTATTTCTATCCCGGTAAAAAAGCGACTAATCTGTGATATAGTACGTGCAATAAAGTATAGCTTTCGTTTATAGAACGCATGTGCAATACGATGGGACCAAACAGCATGTAAACCAGAATACGTTAAAAATACTTCAAAATATGTTCGAGCTGCTGGATCTTGTTCGAATACAACATCCATATCTTCCTTCATTCGCCTAAATAACCCCATAAAAAATCCCCCTCGAAAAGGATACATGTTTTTTCAAAATAAAAAGCGTCCCTGTGTAAAAACACAGAGACGCTTTTAGCGCGGTTCCACTCTGTTTGGAGGTGTTTGTTTATACCCCCCCAACTCATACTCTTATAACGGTAGAGTACCGCCGTTATGTACTAATTCCTTCCATAACGGACTCAAAGGAGCACTTCATAGATAGCGATTAAAATCACTCCCAGCCATGGTGATTCTCTCTGTGTAATCTACTAGCTATTACTTTCCCTTATCAACGTTCTTTATTTATTGTATTAATACTATATTATAGATTAGTAAAAATGTGAATCACTTCGCTCCAGTATTTTGAAAAAGCGAATGACAATCATCGGGTCCCGAATATTTTTTTCTAAAGAAGGCTAGTACAGACCCTCGCTACAACTAAAGCTTCTTTGAAATAAAAACTAATCAGTAGCCATAAGGATAATACGCACCTATATCCTAAGCTACATATCCAACCCCGTTCATTAAGCTCCTAAATCTTTTAACAATTGATCTAAGCGTTCAACGATTAATTCTTTACCTAATAATTCAATTGCGAGCGGTAGTTCTGGACCATGTGTTTGTCCTGTTGTCGCAACACGGATTGGCATGAATAGTTTTTTACCACGGTGTCCAGTTTCTTTTTGCGTAGCTTTAATTTGATCTTTAATTGTATCTTTATTGAATTCTTCTAAATGGATTAGTTTATCCGTAAACACTTGTAATACTTCCGGTACTTGTTCTTCTGCTAATACATTCTTCGCTTCTTCATCGTAAGCTATTTCTTTATTGAAGAACATCTCTGTAAGTTCTACGATTTCTTGCCCGTACCGCAATTGTTCTCGGTATAATCCAATCACTTTTTCTGCCCATTCTTTTGTTTCCTCATCCATATCAGCTGAAAGTCTTCCCGCTTCAATCAAATGAGGCATGGCTAGTTCAATTACCTTATCTAAATCTGATGCTTTAATATATTCGTTGTTCATCCACTTTAATTTTTGTACATCAAAGATAGCTGGAGAAGTGGATAGTCTTTCTGGATTAAAGATTTCAATAAGCTTTTCTTTTGCGAAAATCTCTTCTTCCCCAACAGGAGACCATCCTAATAGTGTAATAAAGTTAAACAATGCTTCTGGTAAGTAACCAAGATTTTTATACTGTTCGATGAATTGAATAATATGCGAATCACGTTTACTTAACTTCTTACGGTCCTCATTTAAAATTAATGTCATATGACCAAATGTTGGTGCTTCCCAACCAAATGCCTCATAGATCATCAATTGTTTTGGTGTATTTGAGATATGCTCTTCACCACGCAGAACATGTGTAATATTCATTAGGTGGTCATCAATCGCAACTGCAAAGTTATACGTTGGAACACCATTTTTCTTCACGATAACCCAGTCACCGAAATCACTAGATTCAAACTTAATTGTACCACGTACCATATCCTCAAATGTATAGGTTACATTATCAGGAACTCGGAAACGAATACTTGGCTTTCTACCTTCTGCTTCATATGCAGCTATTTGTTCTGGTGTTAAGTTACGATGCTTGCCGCCATATTTAGGTGCTTGGCTATTGGCGATTTGCTCTTCACGCTCTTGCTCCAGTTCTTCTTCTGTCATGTAGCATTTATATGCTAGTCCTCTTTCTAGCAATTCATTAACATACTGATTATAAATATCAAGGCGTTCCATTTGGCGGTAAGGTCCGTAATGTCCACCGACATCCGCACCTTCATCCCATTCCACACCTAACCACTTAAGGAATTTAAGTTGACTTTCTTCTCCGCCTTCTACGTTACGCTTTTCATCGGTGTCCTCAATTCGAATAATAAACTTCCCATCGAAATGCTTCGCATATAAATAGTTAAATAAAGCTGTACGAGCATTTCCGATATGTAAATGGCCAGTTGGACTTGGCGCATAACGTACACGAACTTCTTTTGTCATAATAGTCTCTACCTTCTTTTCTATATTTATATAATAGTCATTCCTATAACATTATAACAAAAAGTGATAACACTGACTGTTATCACTTTTAATTTATTGTCAATCTTCAATATAAGTTATACCTTTTTTATAATGCTTTTTCAAGTAATTTTGGCTTTGCAAAAATCATACGTCCGGCAGAGGTTTGTAGGACACTAGTTATCAGTACTTCAATCGTTTTACCGATATAATTTCTACCTTCTTCCACAACAATCATCGTACCGTCGTCTAAATATGCAATTCCTTGATTTTGCTCTTTACCATCCTTAATCACTTGAACCATTAATTCTTCTCCAGGTAATACAACTGGTTTAACAGCGTTCGCAAGGTCATTAATATTCAATACCGATACACCTTGCAAATCACATACTTTATTTAAATTGAAATCATTGGTAACTACAATACCATCCATTACTTTGGCTAATTTAATTAATTTGCTATCTACTTCCTGTATCTCTTCAAAATCACCCTCGTAGATTTCTACTTTAATAGGTAATTCCTTTTGAATACGATTCAAGACGTCTAGGCCTCTTCGACCGCGATTTCTTTTCAGGACATCTGAAGAATCTGCAATATGTTGCAGTTCACCTAGCACAAATTGCGGGATAACAATTGTCCCTTCGATAAAGCTTGTTTGGCAAATATCTGCAATACGCCCATCAATAATCACACTTGTATCTAATATCTTCGGTCTCGGTTCATTACTATCTAGTTGATCTAGATCAGTAGAACCCTTCTTCTTATCCTTGCGATTAATACTTAACAGATTAATTAATTCATCACGTCTACGGAAACCGACCTGAAATCCAAAATAACCTAGAAGTATGGTAATAAATAACGGGATGACCTTCGATACAAATTCAATGTTGATTTCCTGAATTGGCAAATTGATTAAAAATGCCGTTACTAAACCAATAATTAGCCCGAGACTACCAAATAGTAAATCACCAATCGGTATCTTTACTAATCCCTCTTCAATCCACCTTAAGAAATCTACAATATAATCCGTAACCAGATAGGAAATAACAAATAATATAATTGCGCCTAATACAGCACCTAAATACGGTGATTCCAACCATGCTAAACTGTTAAAATCTAATAGCCTAATAACATATGGTATATATAAATACCCAATGGTACCCCCTGAAATAATAAAGAACAAATGAACAATCTTTTTCAGCACCACCGTCACCTCCTAACCATTATTATTACCTATTAACCTAAAATAATAACCATTAATTTTTAATAAACTTCGCTTTCTTCCGTTATTTAAGCCGAATTATTTCGTTCCGGATACGGAAAAATCCAGAACTACCATCTATCAATTTAGAGTAGTACTTCACCATAATAGCATAGCTTCAAAAAACAATCAAATTGGCAAAACATTAAATTTTATCACACTAAATTAACCAAGTCAATCAAAATTCGACAAAATTCTACTGGTTTTTTAAATCTATTATCTTGGCACCCCTATATCTAGTGCTTCTTGAATCGTTCGGACACCAATAACTTGAATATCCTTTGGAACAGTCCATCCTTCTAGATTGTTTTGTGGACAGATGACTCGTTTAAAGCCAAGCTTTGCTGCCTCTTGAACGCGTTGCTCTATTCTCGATACCCTTCTTATTTCTCCAGTTAATCCAACTTCACCTATGAAGATATCATCCGGCCTCGTCGAAATATCTCTAAAACTAGATGCAATACTAACCGCCGTTGCCAAATCTATCGCTGGTTCGTCTAACTTTACTCCGCCCGCTACCTTTATATAGGCATCCTGATTTTGTAGCATTAATCCGACTCGCTTCTCTAAAACCGCCATTAGTAATGATACGCGATTGTGATCAATACCAGTTGCCATTCTTCTTGGATTACCGAAGCTAGATGGGGATACTAAGGCCTGAATTTCCACTAATACAGGTCTTGTCCCTTCCATCGACGCTACAACTGTCGAACCGGCAGTACCTTGTGACCGCTCCTCGAGGAATATCTCAGAAGGGTTCAACACTTCTCGTAAGCCCTCTTCCTTCATTTCAAAAATACCCATTTCATTCGTGCTACCGAAACGATTCTTTACACCACGTAAAATTCGGTATGTGTGATGTCTTTCTCCTTCAAAATAAAGCACGGTATCTACCATATGCTCTAATAACCTCGGACCAGCAATTGCTCCTTCTTTCGTTACATGTCCTACGATAAAAATAGGTATACCACTCGTTTTAGCAATTCGCATTAATTCACTTGTACATTCTCTAACCTGGGATACACTTCCAGGTGCACTAGTTACCTCTTCACGATAGATGGTTTGTATGGAATCAATAATGACGAGTGATGGTTTTAACTGATCGATATGGTTCGTTATCGTTAGTAAATTCGTTTCAGAAAGTACATAAAGTAAGTCTGAGCTTACACCTAACCGATCTGCACGAAGCTTCGTTTGTCTAGTAGATTCCTCACCAGATATATATAAAACTGGCAGCTGCTTCTCGGCAAGCTGTGATGAGACTTGTAATAGGAGTGTTGACTTTCCAATACCCGGGTCACCACCGATTAGTACTAATGATCCAGGTACAACACCACCGCCAAGCACACGGTTTAACTCGTTTAATTTTGTTGTAATTCGTGGCTCATCCTGTGACTCAATAGATGTTATTTTTTCTGGTTTACTACCAGAGCTAGAAATGCCACTAAATGTATGTCTTGATTGTTTACCTGTAATTTCGGTTTCCTCTACAAAGCTATTCCAATTATTACAACCTGGGCATTTGCCCAACCATTTTGCAGTTTCATATCCACATTCCTGGCAAACAAATTTAGTCTTTCTTTTTGCCAATCATATCATTCCTTTCGGATACCTCTATTATATACGTTTAACGCGGTATTAAGGTTACAGAAATCTATCAATTTAGTATTATTTTTCCTTAAGTTTGCCACATATTCTTCATAAATTAGGGTTTCATTAACATTGTTTTACTAACAGAACACATCGCTCTATACACTATATCCGCTATAAAACTGCCAATTTATAGACGCCCTACAATTATAACTAGCATCGTACCATACCTTTCTGAGGAAGAAAAAAGCTAGAAGGTGAAATCCTCCTAGCTTTTTCTTCAAGAAAATAAAACTATTTTACGGTAAAATAATAAATTCACCTTTATTATTTAACCCAATTTTAACCTTTTCTCCGATTTTAATCGAACCTTTTAGTAGCTCCTCTGATAATAGATCTTCAATATTCTTTTGTATAGATCTTCTTAATGGTCTTGCACCATATTCAGGATCAAAGCCCTCATTCGCAATTTTTTCAAGTGCTTTATCGGTAAGCGAGAAATCAATTTCTTGTTCGATTAAACGCTTTTGTACGTCTTTAACCATTAATGTGACAATTGATTTCATATGTTTCTTCTCTAAGGAATGGAATACAATCGTTTCGTCAATTCTATTTAAGAATTCTGGACGGAAAGCTTTTTTCAATTCGTCCATGACTTTTGATTTCATATTCGCATAGTCTTTGTTTTCATCATCTAAGTTAAATCCGACATATTTGTTACGCTTCAGCTCACTTGCTCCAACATTTGATGTCATGATTACTACCGTATTACGGAAGTCTACGACACGACCTTTCGAATCGGTTAGGCGTCCATCTTCTAGCACTTGTAAAAGGATATTAAACACCTCAGGATGTGCTTTTTCTATTTCATCTAATAATACAACAGAGTATGGTTTTCTACGAACTTTTTCCGTTAGTTGACCACCCTCTTCGTATCCAACATATCCTGGAGGAGATCCAACAAGTCGTGAGGTCGAATGTTTTTCCATGTATTCGGACATATCAATACGAATCATTGCATCTTCATCGGCAAACATCGCCTCAGCAAGCGCACGAGCCAATTCTGTTTTCCCTACCCCTGTTGGTCCTAAGAAAATAAAGGAGCCAATTGGACGTTTCGGATCTTTAAGTCCTGCTCTTGCTCTTCTTATTGCTTTTGCAACAGCTTTAACGGCTTCTTCTTGGCCGATAACACGATCGTGTAATACCTCTTCTAAATGAAGCAGACGCTCACTTTCGTCTTTTGTTAATTTAGAAACTGGTACACCAGTCCAAATCGACACAATACTAGCAATATCTTCAACTGTTACTTGAGAATCCTCTTGTCCTTGTTTTTCTTTCCATTCATTCTTTGTCGTCTCTAGTTGCTCACGTAAACGCTGCTCTGTATCTCTAAGTGAAGCTGCTTTTTCAAACTCTTGACTCTGTACTGCAGCATCTTTTTCTTTCCGTACCTCTTCAAGCTTTTGCTCCAAGTCCTTTAGATTTGGTGGAACAGTGTAGGAACGTAATCTTACTTTAGAACCGGCCTCATCAATTAAGTCGATTGCTTTATCTGGCAAGAAACGATCGGTAATATATCGATCCGATAATTTAGCAGCCGCTTCTATCGCTTCATCGGTAATCGTTACACGGTGATGCGCCTCATAGCGGTCACGTAGTCCTTTTAAAATCTGAATCGTTTCTTCTAATGTTGGCTCATCCACTTGAATTGGTTGGAAACGTCTCTCTAAAGCTGCATCCTTTTCAATATATTTACGATACTCTTCCAATGTAGTAGCACCGATGCATTGTAATTCTCCACGCGCTAATGATGGCTTTAAAATATTGGAAGCATCAATTGCCCCTTCTGCACCTCCAGCACCAATTAACGTATGCAATTCATCAATAAATAAGATAATATTGCCTGCTTGGCGGATTTCCTCCATTACCTTTTTCAAGCGGTCCTCGAATTCCCCACGATATTTCGTACCTGCTACAACAGTACCCATATCCAGTGTCATGACACGCTTATCTCGTAATGTTTCTGGTACTTCATTTTGAATGATTTGCTGTGCTAATCCTTCTGCTACAGCTGTCTTACCAACACCAGGCTCTCCGATCAGGACTGGATTGTTTTTCGTACGGCGACTTAACACTTGGATAACACGTTCTATTTCTTTACTTCTTCCAATGACCGGGTCAATATTCCCCTCTTTTGCACTTTGTGTTAAATCTCTCGCTAGTGAATCCAATGTCGGTGTATTAGCATTAGAAGCTTGGCCTCGACCCTGTCTACCAGCTTGAGATTCATTACTACCTAATAATTGAAGCACTTGTTGTCTTGCCTTATTTAAACTAACCCCAAGGTTATTTAAAACACGAGCAGCAACGCCCTCACCTTCTCGGATTAAGCCTAATAGGATGTGTTCTGTTCCTACATAGGAATGACCTAATTTTCTTGCCTCATCTTGGGATAGCTCAACTACCTTTTTTGCTCTAGGTGTATAGTGAATGGTTTGCATTGGTTGCTTACCAGTTCCAATTAGCTTTTCCACTTCTTCTTGAATTTTTGATACTTCTAATCCAAGAGATTCTAATGCTTTCGCAGCTATACCTTCCCCTTCACGCACTAATCCAAGAAGAATATGCTCTGTACCTATATTATTATGACCAAGACGTACGGCTTCTTCTTGTGATAAGGCTAAAACTTTCTGTGCTCTCTCAGTGAAACGTCCAAACATCATATAAGATTTCCTCCTACCTATTCCTCAAATTGTAATCGTTCCCGGATTAAAGACGCTCTTAGTACATCTCTCTCTGAAGCACTTAGCGTCTTTTTTGCATAATGCTGCAAGAAACCTGGTTGTGTTAAAACCATCAGTTCATTAAGTATATTACGAGAAACATTTTTAATGATTCCTAAATCAATTCCCAGTCTAACATTTGATAAACATCTTGCAGCCTCTTTTGATTCAATAATTCTACTATATTCCAAAACACCTAAAGAACGGAAAATACGGTTCTCTAGTTCAATTCCGGATTGTTCTAAAATTCTAGTACGAGCCTTTCGCTCATGTTCAATTAACTGTTGTACAACACTCTCCAAATCTTCTATGATGTGCTCTTCTGTCTTTCCAAGTGTAATCTGATTAGAAATTTGAAAGATATTTCCTAATGCTTCGCTACCTTCTCCATAAATCCCTCTTACTACTAGTCCTAGCTGGTTTATAGCTGGCATCATTCGATTGATTTGCTTCGTCATAGCAAGCGCTGGTAAATGCATCATTACCGATGCTCTCATCCCTGTCCCTACATTAGTCGGACAACTGGTTAAGAAGCCACGCTTTTCATCAAAAGCATAATTTACCTTTTCTTCAATCCAATCATCAAACTCCAAGGCTTTGTTTAATGCCTTCGTTAATTGTAAACCAGGAAAGTATAGTTGAATTCGAATATGATCCTCTTCATTTATCATGACAGAGACTTGTTCGTTTTGTGAAATTAGCGTAGCAGCTGCACCTTCTCTTTTCGCAAGTAATGGGCTAATTAGGTGCTTCTCTACTAATACACTTTTCTCAATTGCGGTTATGTCTCGGATCGAGATAAATTCAAAGTTCTTATATTCTCCAAATGACGTATGCTCGTATTCCTGTTTAAAGAATTTACGGATTTGCTCTAAGTCTTTTTGATCGGCAATAATAGGAAATGGCATGTCTGCAAAGTTACGCGCCAAACGAATGCGACTACTTAGTACAATATCATGATCTGGACCTTGTTCACGCATCCAAGGACTGATTGCTTCATTCATGAAATGTTGAAGTGTCATTACTATCACCTGTTTCCTTACGATTAATCTTTGCTTCTAATTCCTTAATCTTATCTCGAATTACAGCAGCTTGTTCAAACTCTTCATTAATAATTAATTCTTTTAATTCCGTCTTATAATTTGCAAGCTGTTTCTTAAGATGTAAATTGCCACCTTTTCGCTTCGGTATCTTACCCCTATGTTCTGTATTTCCACTATGAACACGACGGAAAATTGGATTTAGATTGGAAGAAAAGGTATGGTAACACTCTCCACATCCAAACTTACCGATTTGTTTAAATTCCGTAAAGGTCAACCCACATTTTGGACATTGAACATCTTTTTCCTTTTGTAAGTGTGCTCCAGGTGACCCGACAGTTCCAGACTCAAAGTTAAATAATCCAGTTAATAGATTATGAAGCGAATATCCATCTTCCGGATACGTCATATATCCTTTTTCTTTTGCACAGACCTCACAAATTTGAATTTCCGTCTTATGTCCGTTAATCACCTGTGTATAATGCAAAGTAGCTGGCCGTTGATGACATTCCTGACACTCCACCTTGTTTCCCCCTTGTCTAAAATCTAAACCGATTAACTTATAAGTACTTTAATGTTGTGAGCATAGAGGTTAAAATTCTTGCTCTAATCTCATCTCGTAGAGGCAATTTAAATGCTAATGTCTCCCTACTGATTCCATTAGCCATTATCTTAGCTTCTCGTTCCGTTAAGATTCCCTCTTCCATAAGGCGTTCTAATACATTTACAGCGGCTTGCTGGGTTACCGTAGGGTTAATTAGCTCAATAATCTCATCAATTAATTCTGATTTATCGCGGTGTCTAATTCGAATAATTCGAATATACCCTCCACCACCACGCTTACTTTCAACAATATATCCTTTTTCCACCGTAAAACGAGTATTAATGACATAGTTTATTTGTGATGGAACACATTGAAATCGATCTGCAATCTCGCTACGTTTTATTTCAATAGCATCTTGCCCTTTTGCTTGTAAGACTTGTTTTAAATATTGCTCAATTACATCTGAAATATTGCTCATTTGATTCCCTCCTAGATTCCAGAGTAATCTCAGGTTCGTCCACCATATTGACTTTGACTATCTTTGACTTTACTTTTATTATACTTCAAATTTTATCAGATGCAACTATCTTACAATAACTATTGTAGACAAATTCATAACAATCAAAACCATTTATCTAAAGAAAATCTTCCACCCTTATAATTATATAAAAAAACCTACACAGCTGTTCATGATGTGTAGGGTGTATTTTGCAAAACGAAAATACACAAGATTGCAATTGCAATTACACAATGTTGCAACTTGACATTGAGCCTCTGCGGGCATGAGGACAAAGCCATGAAGCCAGCCGTGGCAAGGGCTGGCTTTGCCAATGAAGGTTATCATGCCCGCCTCTCAATGTAAAGTTGCAACGCCAAATGCCCTTGCAATACTCTGCACTTTTATTTTGCACTATACATAGGGGACTTAAAAGTTACTTATTATCTTTCTGAAACACTTTTTACAGCATCTATACTAGATAAACGTTCAAACAACTCAATTTTATTTAGATTAGCCTTTCGTTCAACCTTTATAAAAATACTTTTTAGATCATTTTCAACTTTAATAACTTCCACCTGTCTTACTTTTAGCTCACTATCCTCTAACACAGAAACAACTTTATTAATTGGTAGCCCACTATACGAAATAATCTCTAATACTAGGGACGTTTTGCCTCTAGTGAATAGCTTTTCAAAGTTATTAAGAAAAACTAGGCTTAACAAGATAATCAAGGTGGTAAATACAGCGACAGCATACATTCCTGCTCCTACAACAAGGCCTAGACCTGCTACTGCCCAAATGGAAGCTGCAGTAGTTAAGCCTCTTATCGTGCCTCCATACACCATAATTGTTCCCGCTCCTAAAAAGCCAATCCCACTAATTACATAAGAGGGAATACGTGCTGGATCAAATTGAACATTATTATATTTTTCAATATATGCCTCAAAGCCAAATAAAGATAGGAGCATCATTAAACAAGCACCAACACCAACTAGAATATGAGTACGAAAGCCAGCTGAATGATTTTTCAATTCACGCTCAAAACCAATCAAACCAGATAATACTAAAGCAATTAGTACACGTGCTATTATTAGAAAGAAGTTATCATCGATTAAGTTTTCAAAGACCGCATTCATGTTAGTTCCCCCTTCTCTTAACTATTTCTCTCTTATCAGTTTAGTCATTCCAATTGAAAATATGATAATTGAATTATATTATATACAAAAAAGCCAAGAGACAATACAATCTCTTGGCTTAAATCTTGCCTGGCAACGTCCTACTCTCGCAGGGGCAATGCCCCAACTACCATCGGCGCTGAGAAGCTTAACTTCTGTGTTCGGTATGGGAACAGGTGTGACCTTCTCGCCATCATCACCAGACAATGGTTTGGATATAGAATTATACCCTGAAAACTAAATAAGAGTAAACAAACGATATCAAATAAGTTAGTTAAGTCCTCGATCTATTAGTATCCGTCAGCTCCACGTGTCACCACGCTTCCACCTCGGACCTATCAACCTCATAGTCTCTAAGGGATCTTACTCACTCGAAGTGATGGGAAGTCTCATCTTGAGGGGGGCTTCATGCTTAGATGCTTTCAGCACTTATCCTTTCCACACGTAGCTACC